>DAOVTJ010000129.1 GCA_030633165.1 Thiomargarita sp.
AAGATGTAATCTCGCGTACATCGACGATTAAGCCTTCACGCTGCAAAGCCTCTAAAGTCAAAGACAGTCGGCTATCATTGCGTAAGTTTTCATGCAAAAAGAACAAAATGGATTGTCCAAGCAATTCTTTGTAACTCAAAAAATCACGCACATTGTCATCTAACGGGATTGAAATTTGCGCTAAAACTAAATCGGTGATGGCAAAACTCCCAGTTTCAGTGATAAAGCTGGCGAGCTCGGTTTCAGAAAACGGGACATCATCGGCTTTAAACAGCGTACACTTGGTTAAGTCTTTGCATTGTTTAAGGGCGGTTGGACAAAATTCATCAGTAGATAAATTATATTCTTTGGTAAAGGGCAATAAATAGTCTTGCTCAATACGCTGAGAAAATTCACGCTCTATGCGCGATTCAAGAACTTTTTTCCAAAACCCGCGCTCTTCCTCAGGCAAAACTAAGCCAGCACAAATAGCCGCAAGTGCGCGAGCATGGCTATCTTGAAACGCCTCTGCGATTTCTGCGGCGGTGAAAGTAAAATTAGTTTTGAGTAAATCAAGGGGTTTATCGGTGCCTGTGTATTTGGCGAGTATGTTGATAACGTTGCTGTTAAGTAGGGAACTGATCCCTTTTCTAAATATTATGGCTGTTGACATTGTGGGTTATTTTTCTATACGTTCATGGAACTAGGGTTGTTCAATGCTATTAAATTCCTTTGATATTCAAATTTAAAGCATTATCAAAAAGTGCTTTCGCTAACATTTGTGAATTTTTTATCATCTGTCAATGCGTAAATCATAGAGATAGTTATAATGTTGACTATATAATACATCAAAGAACTACAGCACATCTTTCTTTTTTCTTTGTATATAATCCGATTTTTCTTATCTTCATCAATTTCAATATCAAGAAAATCTTTGACTAAAGCGGTGAAAAGTTCTGGATGACTAAAGGCTTTTTTGAAAATGACATCGTAACGTAATGAAGCAACTTGTTTCATAATAATCTCCTGATTGAAATATGGGTATGTGGATGATGAGTTTCTGTCGGATCTCCCCTACACTAACCAATTGATTTTTATATAATATAAGCACTCTCCAGTAGTTTATGGCTACTGGATTTGTACTAAATCACTCTATCATTCCCGCCATCAATAGGCACCTGTGCGCCTGTCGTTTTAGCAAAAACAGGTCCTGCCATCGCGCAGGCAAGGGCGGCGACATCTTTTGATGTGACTTCTGTTTTTAGTATATTATTTGTTTTGTAAGCTTCTACACTTATCCCATAATGTTTTGCCCGTTTTTCTAATACTTCTGTTGTCCAAATACCTGTATCAAAAACTGCATTAGGATGAATTACATTTACCCGTACACCAAATTCACCTAATTCTAAAGCTGCAACACGTGCTAATTGCATTTGACCTGCTTTGGCAACGGAATAGGCGGAAGCGCCTGGTCCTGGTGCTGGTACATTTTTGGATGCAATCATAATAACAGCGGCATCATTGCTCAATGTTAAATAGGGTATAGCAGCATGTAATACTTGTTGATGACTGGTCAAATTGATAGCTAGACTTTTTGACCAATGTTTTGAAGTCATGTTAGCGCATGTTTCACTGGGTGGAAAAGTACCTGCATTACTGATTAAAATATCCAAACCACCGAAATGACGAATGGTGGTTTTAACCGCATTTTGGATACTTTCTTCATTTGTCATATCACAGACTAAGCCTAAAATTTCTGCTTTTTCAAATAGTGTCGTAATATTGGGATTGATATCGACAGCAACTACAGTGGCACCTTGGGTTTGTAGGGTTTCTACACAAGCACGTCCAATACCACTGGCTGCTCCTGTCACTAATGCGATCTTGCCTTGTAAAGGCAAAGTACTTCTTCCTTTGAGAAGTTTTGCTTGTTCTAATTCCCAATATTCCATTTTAAAAATATCGGATTCTGATAATGCTTTCCATCCACCTAACAATTCTGCTGTTTGAATGGCTTGAATGGTATGATTCTTAATATCAGAAACAATATTCGCATTTTTCACGCTACTACCAAAACTGATAATACCAAATCCAGGCCAAATTGCCCAACATGGTGCAGGATTTAAGATGGTATGATCCTTAGCATTACGTTCAAAATATGCCTTATAGGCTTGAATATAGTGAAGAATATCTTTTTCGGGTTCTTTTCCAAGAATCGCAGGTATGGGTTTAGTACGAATCACATGATCGGGCGTTAATGGACCTCGAGTCGCAATAGAAGCGACATCTGGACGATTAGAAAAATTGACAGATTTTGGCGTGTTATCTAATTTTGCGATCACCGCACCACTGACACTTTTACGAATACGTGCTAATAATAATAAATCTTCTTTCGTTTCAATAGGGCTAGACGGTGTAATAACGGCTTGAAGATAGTTTTCAGCTTCTGTGACTAAATTAATCATCTGGTCATAACTGCTTTTTGCGTCATCAGCAAATGTAAAAATACCATGATTCATCAAAATTATGCCATCTAGTTTTCCCCAGTCAATACCTTGTGTCATCTCATAAATGGTTTTAGCAAGAATAAAACCTGCCATCACATAAGGGACAATTAAGACACGATTGCCATAAATTTGACGAATTTTTTCCTCTCCATTTTCTGTATTGGTAATTGTGACCAATGCATCAGCATGCGTATGATCAACATATTTAAAAGGAATAATAGCATGTAAAATAGCCTCCACTGAGGGATTTGGCGCACTAGGATTAGTCATTGCAGCTCGCTGAGCATTTACCATTTCAGAATCACTCAATTGTTCCAATTTAACCATTTTCTTTAAAACATCTAATTTGACCGGTGCAAATCCTGCTGCTTCAATTGTGGCTAAATCCCATCCACTCCCTTTAACATATAATATCTCTTCTACTTCTCCAAACAAATTAGTTCTATTAACTTTGACAGAAGTATTTCCGCCACCGTGCAAAACTAATGCTGATTCTTGCCCTAATAACCTTGAACTATAGACTCGTAATTCTAAATCATTTTTAAACGTGCTAACAGTTAGCCATAAATTTTTCATTATTTTTATCCTTATTGTCTCTTTACAACATGTTCTGGATTTATGCTAAAATATTGATTGTCACAATCAAATCATAAATATATCATTATGTCTGAACAATTATTAACTCAAGTTGCTATACAACAGCTAAAAACTTATATTAATGAGAAAATCATTGGACAAAATACGCTGGTTGAACGAATATTAATTGCTTTACTCGCGGATGGACATTTGCTCGTAGAAGGTGCACCAGGATTAGCAAAAACTCGGGCAATTAAAGTGCTAAGCGAAGGGGTAGAGGGTGATTTTCATAGGATTCAATTTACACCAGACTTATTACCTGCTGATTTGACTGGAACTGAAATGTATAAACCACAAGATGGCACTTTTCAATTTCAAAAAGGACCATTATTTCATAATCTTATTTTAGCAGATGAAATTAATCGTTCTCCTGCAAAAGTACAAGCCGCTTTGTTAGAAGCGATGGCAGAACGACAAATTACTGTGGGTAGTAAAACTTATATTTTGCCAAAATTATTTTTAGTGATGGCAACACAAAATCCAATTGAACAGGAAGGGACTTATCCGCTCCCAGAAGCACAATTAGATCGATTTTTAATGCATGTCAATATAGATTATCCTAAACTTGGGCATGAGAAAGAAATTTTGCATTTGGCACGTCAAGAAGCGCAAGAATCTAATGTGGTGGCGAAACCAAATGAGCAACTTATGCAAGAAACCCTATTTCAAGCCCGTCTGGAAATTCTTGATCTTTATATGGCAGATAATATTGAGGAATATTTGTTGCAATTAGTCTTAGCAACACGTAATCCAGCTCCTTATGGTGATGAATTAGCAAAATGGGTACAATACGGTGCCAGTCCTCGTGCGACGATTGGTTTAGATCGTTGTGCCCGTGCCCACGCATGGCTGCAGGGGCAAGATTATGTTGGTCCAGAGAATATCCAGGCAATCGCTTATGATGTGTTACGCCACCGCATTATTCTTAATTATGAAGCCGAAGCGGACGGTATTACACCAGATATTTTTATTAATGCTCTTATTACACGTATTGCAGTGCCTTAATTATGCGATTACAAAATGAAGAGCGAGTACATCTAACAGCTCCCGCACTTATTCGCTTAAATCAAAGTGCTATTGTTTTACCTTTGTCTAATACTATTCGTGCTCAACAAAGTGGTCAATATTTTTCTCCTTTTAAAGGGAGAGGTATGGAATTTGATGAAGTCCGCCTTTATCAACCTGGTGATGATATGCGTCATATAGATTGGCGTGTCACCGCTCGGCGAGGAAAGGTGCATACTAAATTATTTCATGAAGAGCGAGAACGTGCTGTTTTTTTAGGAGTTGATTATCGTGCATCCATGTTTTTTGCGACTCAAGGTGTTTTTAAATCCGTTTTTGCTGCTCAATGTGCGAGTTTATTAGCTTGGAGTGCTAATCATCATAATGATCGTGTCGGTGGTTTAATCTTTTCAGATTCAAGTCATCACGAATTAAAACCCCAACGTGGAAAAACTCAAACTCTTCAATTAATTAAACAATTAGTGAAAATGCAGGAACCACGCCCTTCTCAGAGAAATCCAGAAGCATTACAACAAGCATTAGCACGTTTACGTCGTGTTGTACGTCCAGGCAGTTTAATTTTTTTGATCAGTGATTTTCGAGATTTAAATGCACAAGCAGAGTCACATTTGAGACAAATCGCTAAACATAATGATGTGATAATGTTATTTATTTATGATCCTTTAGAAAGTCAATTACCTCCAAAAGGACGTTATCGTTTGAGTGATGGCGTATTCGCAGAGCTGACGGTGAATACGAGTGAGCAAGAAGGTATTATCAATTATCATAAACGCTTTGAACAGCATCAAGCTAATTTGCAGAAATTGCTGAATCGACACAGATTATTAGCTTGCATGACAACTGATGATCCAGTCAAAATTCTACAAAATGCTTTTAGGCGGAAAGTTTAAGACGGAGAGAAAAATTCTCTTACCCGATCATCTACAATGACATCTTTTTGGCGCACTTTTGTTTTAAGTATTAATCCATCCAATGTTTTACAACGACTTAATGCGACATAAAGTTGTCCATGTGCAAATGCTCCCCATCCTAAATCAATGATTACTTTATCAAATTGTTTGCCCTGGCTTTTGTGGATCGTGATAGCCCAAGCCAATTTCAGTGGGTATTGTGTAAATGAGCCAATGATATCAGTTGTCAGCTTTTGACCTTTTTCATCAAATTTATAGGCAGGAATTTCCCATTTTGATTGTTTTACAGTGTGAATTTTTTTATCAGGTGTTTCTACTTGGATTTGCTCTGTTGTTATTTTTTTAATTCTACCCAAAGTCCCATTAACCCAACGCCCATCACTATCATTTTTAACAAACATCACTTGTGCACCTGTTTTAAAAGATAAAACAGAATCTGTTGGTAGAGTGCCTTTTGCAAATTTTCCTGTAATCTTACCTTCAAATTTGTATTCTCGTGTCGATAATTTTTCTAAATGGGCTGTATTGATTTGTGAAGCAATACTGTTAGTTGTTGTTAGGGTAATGTAAATCTCTTTGATATTTAATTCAAATTGTGGTTGATAACGCTGATTAATTTGTTTGAGTTCGCTAGATGTCGCTTGATTGTTACGAATACTATTGAGTAAATGAATAAATTCTTGTTCACTCTGGCGAAAAACTTTAGTCAGTTCTATAAAATCTAATTGAATTTCATCAAATACTTTGGCACTGAAAAAAAACGGGCTATTATATGTCGTTGTAAATAATTTGGCTTCTTCTTCATTGGAAACTACTGGCGGTAGTTGAAATAAGTCACCAATGAAAATCATTTGAACGCCACCGAACGGTTCCTTGCTCTTTTTACCATTCAAGCGCATAAAATGATCTATAACATCCATCATGTCCGATCTGACCATTGAAATTTCATCTATGATGATGGTATCAATTTTTTTATAAAGTTGACTTCTTTTACGTGATACTGCTTTAACTTCACTCGCTTGAATAGGGCGAGGTGGGAATTTAAAGAAAGAATGTAGTGTGGAACCACCGACATTTAGAGCTGCAATACCCGTTGGCGCGAGTATCACTACTTTTTTTTCTGTATTATCTTTAAAATGTTTCAATAATGTTGATTTACCTGTGCCAGCTTTACCCGTGATAAAAATAGATTTATTAGTGTTTTCCATCAACTCATAAGCTTGGGTAAAATCTTTAGTAAATTCTATTTCATCAATAGAAACAACAGGTACTTGATTGAAAGCTTGATGCCAGCTCTGAACTGTCCATAAAGCCAGTGCTTTATCAAATCCTAATTTATCATGTAAGCGTTCTGTTAAATGAGAGAATAATGCGCTTTGAGTCATGTCTTTAGGAGGATTTAATAAATCACCAAGAATATTTTCACGAAGTGCATTGGTGAGCATAAAGATTTCACGCGTATATTTACCTTTACTTTTTTGGTGTAAGAAGGTTTCAAAACGAGCGATATCATTACACAAGGTATATCCGTGTTTATTTATAATATCATGAAGTATTTCAGTTATCATTGTTTTTTAACCAAATGAAGAAAGAAGCTAAAAATGCCATCTGGCAGATTTTGGTCATATTATGATAAAATCACTTCTTTAAATAAATCTTTTTAGGAGAAGTTTGTATGCTTTTTTGTTAATCTAACACTCGACAATAAACAACTGGAATAATTACTAGAGGAACTGGAAAAAGCACGACAAAAATCACCTGGTAGACCCAATAAATTAACAAAATTTCAACGCAATAAATTAGCTAGATTTATAGCTAAAGGACCAGAAGCAGCAGGTTTTTCAGGTGCTTGTTGGCGTTCTCCGATGATTCAAGAATTAATCTTACAGCAATTTAATGTCTTTTACAATGCTCATTATATCAGTGAACTTTTAAAACAGATGGGATTTTCATATCAAAAAGCTCGTTTTGCTGTCGGTGGGAAAAAACCTAACAATGCGACTAAACGTCAACAATGGATTGATAATACATGGTCTGAAGATTTAAAATTAGCCAAAGAAAAAAGTGCTTATCTTTTTTTTGAAG
>DAOVTJ010000143.1 GCA_030633165.1 Thiomargarita sp.
AATTGTTGCAATTGTCGGCCATAAATCGCGACTGCTAACTTGTTTTTTTGGTTTTTAAGAAAGCAGGTTTGATGTACTGTGTTCTGCCTCATTACGATCAATGTTCGCAAAAGCGGCCAAAAGAGATTTTTCATCTAAAGTCAACAATTTTGCAAGACTACGCAAGTAACCACGGATAAAAAGGGGAGGGGGTAATTTCGCATAATCATCTGCTTCAATCCATTCAATCACATTAACATCTAAGTTCAAGTTTTCAGATACTTGTAGAACTGACATGTGTTGCTGTGTACGTGCCTCTCTTATTATAATACCAGGAGATTTATTTCCATTATCAGAAGTGATGTTAGAATCAGCAGCAGAATTATTCCCTAAAATACTTATGTGGCTGCCACTGTCTGAATCATCTTCAATATTGAAAGTGTCAAACTCGTCTGACTCTTTTTTTGAAGCGCGATTCTCGTTGTCATCAATATTGAAACTATCAAAATCATCGTGAAGTTTCGGGTTTTTACTATCTGTCATAGTATCTCTCTATTGATTATGGTGATTGATTGAGTAATTGTGTTTCCTGAGAAGTTGGAAAATTCTGACGTAAATACAAGCTATACTTGCTTACCGCATTGTTCTGGTTCAAAAAACGTTCAACGCGAATCCTTAACCATACCGTTTGTGGTGTCGGTTTTGCGTTTAGCTCATACTGTTGTAAATAATGACGGGCTTGCGCATAACGTTTTTGTTTGTAGTTCACCAAAGCTAATAAATATAGGGGTCTGGCATATTTTTTATTTTTTTGCAAGGCTTGGTGAAAATATTTTTTTGCTTGAGAAAAATTATTGTTGTAGGAAAGGGCGCACCAACCTGCATTAGTATAAGGAATTTCTGGGTACCATTGTTGAGCGTGTTCCACTGCCTGAAGAAAATGCTTATTAGCAGTCTCCCATTGCTTTTGTTGACATAAAAATTGTGCATAATTGTTATGAATTAGTGGATCATTTGGTTTAAGTGACAATGCTTTTTGATAGTGCCAACTTGCCCCATCAATGATTTTCATACGGTCATACAAATAAGCAAGGGTATGGTGTGCATCTCCATAATTCGGATCAAGTGCTACGGCTTTTTTGAGTATATCAAGTGCAAAAGTATTTTTTTTTAGCTTCATATACTCTATTCCCCGCAACATTTTATTTTTTACAATTTCATTGGGGATATAGTCATCTGTTTGCCCTTGCCATCTATCATTTTGTATTGCATTATCATCTTGGATATTTTCTCCACAAGCATTGAGAAGCAACACTAAAAAAAGAATGGATATTTTCTGCATCATCTTTCCTCTCATTGTTTGCGGCGTCGATCAAGCACTTTTCCCGCTAATTGTCCACATGCGGCATCAATTTCATCACCACGAGTTTTTCGTGTCACCGTCACCAGCTTTGCTTGCGTCAGAATATCACGAAAACGATTTATGCTTTCAGATGTTGCACGTTGATAAGGGCAACTTGGAAATGGATTAAACGGAATTAGGTTTATTTTAGCTGGAATATTCTTTAATAATTTTACTAACGCATAAGCTTCAGCAGGGCTATCATTAATATCTTTAAGCATAACATATTCAAACGTGATATGCCTACTAGGTTTACCTTGTGTATAAGCACGACAGGCAGACATTAATTGATGCAATGGATATTTTTTATTAATGGGTAGTAATTGATCTCGCAATTCATCGGTGGGGGCGTGTAAAGAGACAGCAATACTGACAGGACATTCTTCTCTTAGGCGTTTTATTGCGGGCACAATGCCAACAGTACTGAGAGTAAGACGTCGCCAAGAAATACCATAGGCAAAATCGTCCCTCATCAATTTCATTGCGGTGACGACGTTGTCAAAATTGGTCAAAGGCTCTCCCATACCCATCATCACGATATTACTGATAGTTTGATTGGGACAGAGTCGATGTCTTGCTAACCAGACTTGGGCAATAATTTCAGCAACGGTGAGATTACGATTAAATCCTTGGTATCCTGTTGCGCAAAAATGACAATTTAGTGCACAACCCACTTGTGAAGAGACGCAAAGTGTACCACGATCATCTTCAGGAATAAAAACGGTTTCAATACTATTTTCACTATCAAGTTGTAATAACCATTTTTGGGTACCATCTTGTGATATTTGATGCCTTTTCACTTCTGGCAATGAAAAACAAGCGATTTCTTTTAAATGTTGTCGCAAGCCTTTACTTAAATTGGTCATAGCATCAAATTCAAGGAGACCCTGTTGATGAACCCATTGCATGATTTGGGTAGCCCGAAAAGGTTTCTCTCCAAAACTACTGAAAAAATCTATCAATCCTTGTTGATCCAAATTTAACAAATTAACCATTATTAGTTTACCAGTAATCAGTTATCAGTATAACTGATAACTGATAATTGATTATCGCGTCCGTGGACAGATTTCACTGTCTTTAAAATAAAAGGCAATTTCTGTTTCGGCGGTTTCAGGGGCATCCGAGCCATGTACCGCATTCTCATCAACAGAGTTTGCAAAATCAGCACGTATCGTTCCAGGCGCAGCCTTTTTAGGATCAGTAGCACCCATTAAGTCGCGGTGAACACTGATAGCATTTTCACCTTCAAGCGCCTGCACCATAACAGGACCTGAAATCATAAAATCAACTAAGTCCTTGAAAAAAGGGCGATCTTTATGTATGCCATAAAAACCTTCGGCTTGTTCACGGGATAAGTGCAACATTTTGGCAGCGATAATGCGTAAGCCACCTTTTTCAAATCTCGTGTAAATTTCGCCAATCAAATTTTTAGCGACAGCATCTGGTTTGATAATTGATAAGGTACGTTCCATTCTAATTAAATTATCCGTTATTTAGTTTTGGGTTAATAAATTATACGCAAATTTTAATAATTATGCCATGTATCTAACAAATGAGGTAACCATAAGGTGATTTGTGGAAATATCACCAGCAATGTTAATCCCACGAGTTGTAAAAATACAAAAGGTATAATGCCCCGATAAATAACACCAATACGCATCTCAGGTGGGGCAACTGCTTTGAGATAAAAGAGTGAAAAGCCAAAGGGAGGAGTTATAAATGAGGTTTGTAAATTTACTGCAATGAGTATTGCAAACCAAAGCATATCTATTTGAAAATGTTCGGCTATTGGGGCAAGTATTGGAACAACTATAAAACAGATTTCTAAGAAATCTAAAAAAAAACCGAGTAAAAAAATTAAGATTAAACTGATAAAAATAAATCCCCATTTTCCACCTGGTAATTGGGTAAAAATATCATGTATCAGTTGATCTCCTCCCATGCCGCGGAAAACTAAGCCAAAAGCAGTGGCACCAATAAGTATTAAAAAAACCATGCTGGTTAGGCGAGTGGTTTGTTGCATGGCAGCTTGTAAGTTTTTTATAGTCAAACGCTTATGCAATAAGGCTAATAATAATGCCCCTGTGGCACCATAAGCCCCTGATTCTGTCGGTGTAGCTATGCCAAAAAATATGCTACCTAAGACTGCCATTATTAATAATAATACAGGTAACAAGCTTTTTACGATACGTTTAAGAAAATTGATATCCCAAGCATGTGTATCATCAGCTAAAGCTGGGGCACTTTCTGGATCATGCCATGCTTTGAAAATAATATAAGCTAAATATAGTCCAATTAATAATGCACCAGGAATAACTGCGCCTATAAATAATTGTCCTACTGGCACTCCGATCATATCAGCTAATAAGATTAAAACAATACTCGGTGGAATAATTTGTCCTAATGTGCCAGCAGTGGCAATTGTACCTGCTGCCAGGGCAGGCGAATAGCCATTTTTAAGCAAGGAAGGCAGTGCAATAATGCCCATTGTGACCACTGTTGCACCAACAACACCCGTCGTTGCTGCTAACATGGCACCGACGATAACAATGGATAAAGCTAATCCACCGCGTAATTTACCAAATAATAATCCCATTGTTTCGAGTAAATCTTCGGCTAAGCCTGATTTTTCTAAAATTACACCCATGAAGACAAATAATGGAACTGCCAATAAGGTAAAATTTGTCATTATTCCCCAAATTCGCATGGGTAATAAATTAAAAAAGGAGAAATCAAGAAAAATTCCACCAAATAATACTGAAATCGCGCCCAAGGTAAAAGCAACGGGATAGCCTAATAATAATGTGACAACGAGTAAGGCAAACATGAGAATTGCCCAGACTTCCATGCTAAAAAGTTCCATTACTTTTCCTCAAACAAATACAATAAACTGCTTAAACTATTGGCAATGCCTTGCAACATTAATAAGAAGAACCCTATAGGAATAGTCGCTTTAAGTAAAAAACGATGGGGTAAACCACCAGGGTCAGAGGATCCTTCTTGATGAATATAGGCATCAAAGACAAATTGCCATGATGCGCTGATGATGATGAGACAAAAAGGGACTAGAAATAAGAAACCACCAAGAAGATTAACCCAAGCTCGTCGATGTTCATTCATCCAATGCCCTTGATAAATGACATCGACTCGTACATGTTCATCATATTTTAGAGTATAAGCACTGCCTAGTAAAAAGATTAAGGCAAATAAATGCCATTGTAGTTCTTGTAAAGCGACTGAACCAATAGAAAATAAGGCAGCCATTGTGGCATGATAAACAATAAGTAATACCAGGAATAAAATTAACCAGGCGATTAAACGCCCTATCCATTCATTGAACGTATTGATGAAATGAATAATATATTTTATGATAACTTGAATTGGCATGTTTTTGGAGAAAAAAGCTAAAATTTTTTTTCATTATAACAAACTACTTTCCCAATAATGCAATCAAACCCGCCTCATCAATCACTTTAATCCCTAAAGCTTGTGCTTTCTCTAATTTACTGCCCGCTTTTTGCAAAGTTTGGAGAATATCACGATTATGAGACTGTTGTAAAAAAGCAACAATGTTTTGCGCTGCGATAGCTCCAATATCTGTGAGTTGTTGTAAATCTTCCACAGTGGCAGCGATAAGTTTTTCAAGGCTAGAAAAATGTTGCGCTAAAATACGAGCGGTGGATTCACCCACTTCACGGATGCCGAGCGCATAGAGAAAATGGGCAAAAGTGGTAGATTTACTTTTATCCAAAGCTTTTATTAGCTTAGGAATGGTCACGAAATAATTTCCAATTTTCCCAAAAGTCAAAACATGACTTGGGCTAAAGCCCAAGGTATGTTTTGACTTTTGGGATTATAAGAAACGGGAAGTTATTTCGTGATCATTCCTTAATAATCCTGGTAATCCTAAAATCCTGTGAATCCTGATTCTGACAGAAAGTGCAATTTCACGGAGAATGTATATACAATAACTACACTGATTACTTTTAAAAAAGGATAAGTCAAAACCAATAACTACAAGGTGGCAGGCTATTTTATCCCATTTATGTTGGGCAGCAGCTTCGGGTGCAGATTGATTTATAACTACAGGGTAAAAGATAAACCAGATAGAGCTAATTCACTGCTTTTAGTGCGTGTTAAAAAAAATCATGTCGGGTGGGTAGCGAAACTCACCCAATATCAATAATGCTTGCTTATGTATAAACAGACCATCCCTTTTGAATGGAATCCTAACAAGGCAGCCACTAACCTGAAAAAACATGGCATTTATTTTGCTGATGCTGTGTCAGTATTTTATGACAGCCTTGCGATTACCATAGATGATCCCGATTTTGACGAAGAACGATTTATTACCATTGGAATGGATACGTATGCTCGTATTCTTGTCGTGGTTTACACCTATCGAGGAAAAGGCATTCGATTAATTTCGGCTCATAAAGCCGAAAAACATGAACGTAAACAATATAAAGGTTAACTTATGAGAAATGAATATGATTTCAGCGAAGGAAAACGTGGTCCAGTTATTCCAGTTGCTCCAGATCAGGTACGTCTTACCCTCTACTTAGATGCCGATATCATCAACTATTTCAAGGAAAACATCCACAAAGCGGGGGGGGGCAATTACCAAACCTTGATTAATAACGCATTACATGAGTACATTGAACAGCAAAAAGAATCGTTAGCGCAATTGTTGGAAACCACTATGCGTCGCGTCATTCGTGAAGAACTTCCTGTGGTGAAGACGCCTGTTCATCAATCATTTTAAGATTGAACCACCGTGATTTGGGTGGAACAGCGTTTTAAAGTTAAAAAAAGATAAGTCAAAACATACAAGAATGACATGCCCGATTGCTCTGGTGATAATCAAGTATCAGCCCACAGGTTTTACCACCTATCAGTTTGGCAATAAGAAAGCGAGAGATTATGGGGCAGTAAATGATGAGACATTTTGTCTTGCGGCGTAGAAAATGCTTTAACCCGCCTGTTAATACAAATATTTGTCCGATTAAGGATTGTGCCTGCATGGTGGATTGCACCGTCCAATGTACGCCCACTTCTTGCAAAGTTTGGAGAATATCACGATTATGAGACTGTATAAACGGATTTCCAATGCATCAGATCTGCAAGCTTTGGACGAGATACAAGTAGAAATGATAGATCGTTTTGGCTTGTTACCTGAACAAGCCACAGCATTAATTAAAATAACAGAACTAAAATTGAAAGCTACCCCACTTGGCATACG
>DAOVTJ010000190.1 GCA_030633165.1 Thiomargarita sp.
ATAATAATTGAAAAATAGGAGAAATTCAATGAATAAATCTTGGTTTATCACGGGCACCGATACAGAAATAGGTAAAACCTGGTGTACTTTAGCATTAATTCAATTTTTAAAAAATAAAGATTTACGGGTTGCTGGTATGAAACCTATTGCAGCAGGTTGTTATCAGAATAATATCGGTTTAAGAAATGATGATGCAGAACAAATCTTAGCATTATCTGGTTTGGATATGCCTTATGAATGGGTGAATCCTTATGCCTTTTTACCCCCTATTGCACCTCATGTTGCTGCTGAACAAGTTGGGCAAGTGATTGAATTAGATGTTATTCTTAATAAATATGAACACTTATTAGCACAAGCAGATACGGTGGTGATAGAGGGCGTGGGCGGTTGGCGTGTACCAATGAATGCCTCTCAAAGTTTAAAAGATATGGTATTAGCTATGAAAGCGCATGTGATTTTGGTTGTTGGTTTGCGTTTAGGTTGTATTAATCATGCTTTATTGACTGCTGAAACCATTATACATGATGGTTGCTCTTTAGTGGGATGGATAGCTAATACACTTGATCCTGAGTTTGATGCTCAATCTTCAATTGATACGTTATCATCACGTTTAGGTGTACCATTATTGGCAAATATGCCTTATTTGGGTAAATTAGATGTGCCACAACTTGCAAAATCGTTTGATAAACCAAGTTTGAAGAACCTTGGCTTATTTTGAATTTGGCTTATTTTTGCAACAAAGTTTGTGCGCGAGTACGCGCCTGACGGGTACATTCCCAATTTTCGATTTCTTCACATGCTTGTGTAATCAACACCCAATTTTTTATTCGTAAATTATCAGCAGTTTTATTTTGTCCGCCTGCTAACTTTATTGATTGTCTACTCAAGCTAATTGCACGTGCCCATTTTTCTTCTTTCAACAAACTTGCCGCTAGCTGATGTAAGTAATAGGGATCACGAAATTTGTTTTTAGGTATAATTTCGGGCGGGATGCAATTTTCTATGTTTTGACAAGCTTGTGTTATTAAGCGTTTATTTTTTTCTCGTAGTTCCTCATCACTACCTGTAAGGGTTAATGATTTAGTGGCAAGATTAGTAGCCCGTTTCCATTCTTTTTGTGCTAAACGCACACCTGCTAAACCATGCCAAAGATAAGGATTATTTTGTTCAATCCGCAAGGCACGTTCAAGCGAATTCGCTGCTTGTTCAAATTGTTGATGTTGATAATAGTTTTTTGCGTTGTGCCATAAACTATTCACAGCTGGTGAGAAATTTTTGGGAACTGCTAAGACAAATGTTGGAAAAAGGAGTAGTAGTATCACTTTATTCATATTTGTTATCTTCTATCCTAAAGGGTACGTCAATCAAGTCATTTATTGACTGTAATTCAATATTATCAGGACGTATGGGGGGGAGAGCTTCAGGTTGAACGGTGTTGATAAAATTTCCCCAGATGGACATCGCGCCTGCGCCACCAGTTAAACCCATTGATTTATTATCATCACGACCAACCCATGTGACTGTTAATAATTCATT
Source organism: Thiomargarita sp. (assembly GCA_030633165.1). Lineage (GTDB taxonomy): Bacteria > Pseudomonadota > Gammaproteobacteria > Beggiatoales > Beggiatoaceae > DAOVZS01. The sequence goes on from DAOVTJ010000190.1 coordinate 1,537, forward strand.
GCCAAAACCCACAAACCAGCTATCTTTTAAATCATTAGTCGTCCCCGTTTTACCTGCTAAAACCATTTTTTTAGGTAATTTTCTTGCAACATGACGTCCTGTTCCTTTTCGCACCGCTTGTTGTAAGGCGTAATTGAGTAAAAATATTGGGGCAGCATCAAAACTTTGTTCTACTGAGAGAGGGTAGCGTTGCAAAGGTTTTTGACGCTTCACAACATTGCGAATTGTCCGCATAGGAATACGAAATCCACCACTCGCAATGGTTTGATAGATTTTACTCACTTCTAGCGGTGTCATAGCGATACTGCCCAGTAGCATACTGGGATATAGATTAAAATTACGTTCAAACCCCAAACGTCTCAAGGTTCCCCGAATTTTTTCCAATCCCAAATTCATACCTAAACGGACTAGTGCAATATTATAGGAAGAAGCTAAGGCATGATATAAATGAACATTTTCATGGGTTTTGTGATCATAATTTTGGGGTTGCCAAATTTTTCCAGTTTTCATTTTTAATTGATAGGGGCTATCATCAAGTATGGTCATTAAATTATAAGTTTTGCTTTGTTCTAAAGCAGTTAAATAGACCACAGGTTTGAGCAAAGAACCAATAAGACGCTTAGCTTTGAGAGGACGGTTAAAGCCTGCATATCCCGTTTTTTTACCATTAACCATCGCTAATACCTCGCCCGTTTGACTGTTTGTGACGATCATTGCCCCTTGTAATTTTTTTGCTTTTCGACGATTTTTTTCAAGTCTTTTCAAACCGTTACTCATCGCATTTTGTGCCGCGTTTTGAATAAAGGGATCTAAGGTGGTGATGATTTGCAAGCCTTCTTCACGTAGATCTTGATCCTTATAATCTTCTTGTAATTGGAGACGTACTAATTCCATAAAAGCAGGATATGGAAAAACACTTTCTGTCTTTTTTTCAGTCGCTATAGACGGTGTTTCTTTGGCAGCTTGTGCTTGCTCTGGTGTAATTTTGTTTTGTTGAAGCATTACATCTAGTACTAAATCTCGACGTTTTTTAGCACGTTCTGGATATCTTCGTGGATTATAATATGAGGCACCGCGTACCAATCCAACAAGTAAAGCTGATTGTGCAAGAGTAATTTCTTCTAAGGGACGATTAAAGTAAAATCGTGCTGCTAGCCCTATACCATGAATACCATGCTTACCTGCTTGCCCTAAATAAACTTCATTTAAATAAGTTTCAAGAATTTCTTCTTTACTATAATGCCATTCTAGCAAGAATGCCATTGCTGCTTCATTAATTTTACGTTTTAATGTTCGTTCTGAAGTGAGATAAAAGTTTTTAACAAGCTGTTGCGTTAAGGTACTACCGCCTTGTACCCGTTTTCCTGCTTTGAGATTAGCGAGAATAGCACGTGATAATCCACGCATACTCACGCCCCAATGTTTAAAAAACTGACGATCTTCTAGGGCAATCAAAGCATCAATCAAATGTTGAGGGACATCAGCTAATCGGACTAAAATGCGATCTTCATTATGATTGGGGTAGATTTTACCGATTAATTTAGGTTCCAAGCGTAATAAAACCAAGGGACGATCTGGTGATTTTTCAAGAATCGTGTCAACTCTATCATTATTGAAGCTAACTTGCACAGTACGAGAATGCTCTACTCCATCCCAAAATTGAAAAGCACGTGTTTTGATTAAAAATTTATTATTCTCTTTCCAATATTCTCCTGGAATAGAAGCCTGTTCTTTTTCTCGATAACCTAAAATTTTCAATTCTTGAGACAAGGCTTCAGGTGTTAAGCGTTTACCAACATGAAATTCCAAAGGACGTGCGTAAACACGTGCAGGTAATGCCCATTTTTTGCCTTCAAATTGTTTGCGAACTTGAACATCTAAGTTTATGACGTAAAAACCTATAAACGGCATTATAATGACTAGTACTAATAAACCCCATCTAAAACGATAAGCAGGGGATGGTTTTTTTTTGAAAAAACGTCTCATAACAGTAATCAATTTTGTGTTTTTAGCAAGAGATATTGACCCTTGTTTATTAAACAAGGGTCAAATAAAACAACAACTTGGGACTTATTTCACTTGCTGGACTTTAAAATGCTCCTCTGTAAGAGATTTGATATGAATATCTTGTTGAGGGAAAGGTATCGTAATACCTTCTTCCTTAAACCTATCCCAAATCATAAACAAGACTTTTGATTGGACTTTCAAAGGATGGATCTCTTTATAATCCACAAAATATCTGACTAGGAAATTCACAGAAGAATCTGCCATCTCCGAAAACCAAACATCATACTGAGGCAAGGTTTCTGGAATTTCTTTTAAGACATTCATGATCAATTCTTCTGCAACATGCGGATCATCATCATAACTAATACCAACGGTTAGATTAGTACGCACTATCTTATCAAAGTGAGTTAAATTGTTGAACTGGCTCGTAATAAACTCTGAGTTAGGAACGATAACTTCAACATGGTCGCGAGTTGAGACAATCGTATTAGTTATGCCAATTTTTTCAACAGTGGCTTCAGTACCATCCAAATCAAGAAAATCTCCTTTTCTCAATGGACGTTGTACCAATAACAAAATACCACTCATAAAGTTACTCGCAATATGTTGTAAGCCAAAACCTACACCAATACCAACTGCACCAGCAAAGACAGTTAAAGTTGTTGGATCTATCCCGATCACATTTAAAACAATTAATAATCCAATCAAGATCACGGCATATTGAGTGAAAACTGATAAACTATTTCGTACTCCAGTATCAGTGATCTTTAGATAAACCCAGCGATACGTTAATCGGCGAGACCAACTACCAAACCAAAAGACAGCCCATAATAGCACTAAACCCATGAGCAATTGTCCCACAGTGATAGATTTTTCACCCATCATAAACAAGGAATAGGTAAAGAAAGATTGTATATTTTCTTTTATAGCAACATCAGAATACCAGCCATTCAACCAAACAATGCCCATGACAGCTAAACCGAGTAAAATAAGACCCAATAACTTAGAAAATAAGGGAATTAAGTCTTCTGTCCAGAGATCATAAAAACGACTTTCTTTAGTTTTAGAATATTTCCATGAGTCAATTAAAACTGCAAGGAAACCTTGAGCAATCAACCAAACTGTCAATACCAATAAAAATAAACTCAACTGCTTAGCAAGCATCCACCCCATACTGATATAACCCATCAAGGCGAGTACTGAAACCGCCAAAATAGCTAGAGGCAATAATAAACTAATCAGACTAATCACCAAACGCCAATAACCAGAAATCCCTTCTAGTAAATGATTTAACATCACTTTACGTAATTTGAGAAGAGGTAACACGATCAAAGATAACAATATCATAAAGATCGTATCAATCACATCAATGGCTGATACTGATAGCACTAACATA
>DAOVTJ010000245.1 GCA_030633165.1 Thiomargarita sp.
ACTCCCAAGTCTCCGATGCTGAAATTCTCGGTGTCGAAGAAAAATTAAAAACGCTAGGCTTAGAAGCTAACATTTCACGTGGCGTTGAGAGAACAATCATCGGTGCTATTGGGGATGAGCGCAAGATTCATAAAGAAAGTTTGCAAGCTTTAGCTGGAGTTGAAGATGTTATACGTGTTGTCAAGCCTTATAAGATAGTTGCACGAGAAGCGCAAAACACCGATACTGTTATTAATATTAAAGGTATTGCTATAGGCGGGAAAACCATACAAGTGATTGCAGGACCTTGTTCTGTAGAAACACAATCACAAATGGATGCGGCAGCACAAGGGGTAGCAGCGGCAGGTTGCCGTTTGATGCGAGGGGGTGCCTTTAAGCCACGTACCAGCCCTTATAGTTTTCAAGGCAAGGGGGTGGAAGGGTTAAAAATGTTTCGCCAAGCTGCTGATCAACACAATTTACCCGTTGTCACAGAGTTAATGGATGTGCGTTTTCTTGATGATTTTTTAGAATATGGTGTTGATATAATACAAATTGGCACACGTAATATGCAAAACTTTGATTTACTCAAAGAAGTTGGTAAAACTCATATTCCTGTTATACTCAAACGCGGATTATGTGCCACATTATCAGAGTGGTTAATGTCAGCCGAATATATTGCGGCTGGTGGTAATCATAATATTATTCTATGTGAACGCGGTGTACGTAGTTTTGAAAAAGCTTACCGTAATATGTTAGATGTTACAGCAATCCCTGTACTTAAAAAAGAAACCCATTTGCCAGTGATTGTTGATCCAAGTCATGCTTGTGGCAAGACATGGTTAGTACCTGCCTTATCAAAAGCTGCGATTGCAGCAGGGGCAGATGGTGTGTTAGTTGAAATGCATCCAAAACCTTGTGATGCGTGGTGTGATGCTGATCAGGCTTTGACACCTGAAGAGTTGAAAAACTTAATGGGAGAAATGCGTGGTATTGCACAAGCAGTGGGACGTGACCTTTAAATTTCTCCTTTCTCCTCTCGTTGAGAGGGGGAACACATTTCTTAAAACAAACTTCCCCAAAATAATGAGATTATGAATACAAATCAATCAAAAACAATCTCACAGCAAACGGATGATAACAAAGAAATTGATCTCACCCGTCCTGAATTGTATATCAATCGTGAATTAAGCCTACTCGCTTTTCATCGGCGCGTCTTAATACAAGCGAAAGATAAAAATATGCCTTTGCTAGAATGTTTACGATTTTTATGTATTGCTTGTACAAACTTAGATGAATTTTTTGAAGTACGAGTCGCTGCTTTAAAAGAACAAGTTGCCTTTGGATCTGTGCAAGCAGGTGCTGATAATATGTCGCCATTAGAAGTATTAAATAATATCAGTATTGATGCTCATGATTTTATCGAAGAACAATATCAATTACTTAATGACAAGCTTTTTCCCGCCTTAGAACAAGAAGGTATTTGTTTTCTTAAACGTGATCAATGGAATAAAGCACAAAGCAAATGGGTTCGAGATTATTTTGATAATGAATTATTACCTATATTAAGCCCCATTGGTTTAGATATTGCCCATCCATTTCCGCGGACACTCAATAAAAGTCTAAATTTTATCGTTTCCCTAAAAGGTAAAGATGCTTTTGGGCGTGATAGTGGTATGGCTGTGGTGCAAGCCCCACGTTCTTTACCCCGTCTTATTCCACTTCCTTCTGAGTTATCTGAACATCCACACGAGTTTATTTTTCTCTCCTCTATTCTCCATGCCTACGTTGAGGATTTATTTCCAGGCATGAAAGTGACAGGGTGTTATCAATTTCGTGTGACACGTAACAGCCATTTATTTGTTGATGAAGAAGAAATTGATGACTTATTACGTGCTTTAGAAGGCGAATTACCTGGTCGTCGATATGGTGATACAGTGCGTTTGGAAGTGCCTGATAATTGCCCTGATAAAATGATTAATTTCTTATTAAAACATTTTGGGCTTAATAAACAAGATTTATATCAAGTAAATGGTCCAGTTAATCTCAATCGGCTGTTACCTTTGCCAGATTTAGTGAACCGCCCTGATTTAAAATTTCCCAGTTTTACACCAAGCCTACCTGCTTGCTTACACCATGACTTATTTAGCAGTATTCGTGAAGGTGATATATTACTACATCATCCTTTTCAGTCTTTCAGTCCTGTTGTAGACTTTGTGCGTCAAGCCGCCGCTGATCCACAAGTTTTAGCGATTAAACAAACCTTATATCGCACAGGTGCTAAATCTGTATTAGTTGATGCTTTGCTAGAAGCAGCCCGTTCTGGTAAAGAAGTGACTGTAGTTGTTGAATTGCGTGCCCGTTTTGATGAGGAAGCAAATATTGGTTTAGCCAGCCGCCTACAAGAAGCAGGTGCTCATGTTGTTTATGGTGTAGTGGGTTATAAAACACATGCGAAAATGATTATGGTTGTACGCCGCGAGGGGAAAAAACTTCAACGTTATGTGCACTTAGGCACTGGCAATTACCATGACCGTACAGCACGTGTTTATACAGATTATGGATTATTAACCTGTAATAAAGACATTGGAGAAGATGTGCATAAAATGTTTATGCAACTGACTAGTCTTGGACGTAGTACAAAGTTAAAAAAACTATTGCAATCTCCATTTTCTTTGTATACAGGCTTGATAGAACGTATTGATCGAGAAACAGAGGCAGCTCGCCAAGGAAAACCAGCACATATTATCGCTAAAATAAATGCGCTGACTGAATCTCAAATCATCCGTGCTTTATATAAAGCTTCAATGGCAGGCGTCAAAATTGATTTAATTGTGCGTGGAATATGTTGTTTACGACCAGGTATCCCTGGCATTTCTGACAATATTCATGTGCGTTCTATCGTTGGACGTTTTCTTGAACACACCCGCACTTTTTATTTTTTAAATGAAGGAAATTCTGAAGTCTTTTGTGCCAGTGCTGATTGGATGACTCGAAATTTACTAAAACGAGTCGAAGAATGTTATCCAATTGAAAATTTAGAACATAAAAATCGCGTTATTGAACAAGGCTTAAAATTATATTTAGAAGACAATACGCAAGCGTGGATCTTAGATAGTGAGGGTCACTATACCCGTCTTCAGGCTGAGACTACCCCCATTTCAGCCCAACAAACTTTATTACAACTTTTAACACATTGAATTAATTTTGGCATTATGAAAACCGTTGCACCATAGATAAACTTGAACCTCGCTGCTCAAAATTAGCAATTCTCTCACGTATGCTACTAATTTTCTGTGTAATGAGTGGCGTATGTGTTTCATCTTCTATATAAGCATCAAATG
>DAOVTJ010000185.1 GCA_030633165.1 Thiomargarita sp.
AGATCCCACTATCTTATTTTTAGATGAACCCACAGCAGGATTAGATCCCATCAGTGCTTTAGCCTTAGATGAACTGATTCTACGACTCAAAAACTCATTAGGCTTAACTGTGGTGATGGTGACGCATGATTTAGACTCATTATGGGCAATTACGGATCGTGTTGCAGTATTAGCTGATAAACATATTTTCGCCGTTTCACCTATCCAAAAATTGACACAGCTTGACCATTCTTGGTTACGTGAATATTTTCACGGTCCACGTGGACGGGCTGCAAAAAGGTATTAATAAAATAATATGGAGAGTAAAGTTAATTACGCCCTTGTCGGATTTTGTGTGATCTTACTTAGTCTTGCACTAGTTGCCACAATTTTATGGTTAAGTGTTGGTACAGAGCAGAAAAAATATGACACTTATCAAGTTTATATACAAGAATCTGTTTCAGGCTTAAACCGTAAAGCGACTGTTAAATATCGTGGGGTTAATGTCGGTTATGTACGTGAGATTGCCTTAGTACTAGAACGTCCCAATGAAGTACGATTATTATTAGATATAGAACAAACGGTGCCCCTGAAACAAGATACCTTAGTCCTCTTATCAACCCAAGGCTTGACTGGTTTAGCCTATATTGAATTAACAGGGAGTAGCCTTAATGCTGCACAGCCAATTCATGAAACTGGGCAACTTTATCCAGAATTGCAAGCGAAATCATCGCTGCTGGTACGCCTAGATACAGCATTTTCTCGTTTTTTAGAAAATTTCAATCGTATAGAACCTAATAAGTTATTAGGCAAGATTGAAAATTTGTATAGTGCATTAAATGTTTTTTTATCAAAACAAAACCAATCTGCTGTAACAAATATTCTGCAAAATTTCGACAAAGTAAGCAATACCTTGGCATCACGTACTGATACTGCATTAAATGTCTTCTCAGAAGAAAACCAATCTGCTGTAACAAATATTCTGCAAAATATTGATAAAGTAAGCAACACCTTGGCATCACGTACTGATACCATTGATAGTACTTTATCAAATTTATTGAAAACAACACAAAATACTAATAAACTGATCACCCAACTTGAAAAAACTCTTCATATTTTTGCAGGCGTCAGTCAAACACTTGAAAATACTAATAACGTCATCGCTTCTTTTAATACAACAAGCCAAAAATTTAATCAAACAGCAGAAGATGTTAGCATTGCGGTCAAAAAAGGTAGCAAGGATTTAGACTATTTCACCCGCCAATCATTACCAGAAATCACAAATATGGTGCATGAATTACAACTTTTATCAACGAGTTTACGCCATTTTATTCAAAAATTAGAACGTAAACCTAACTTACTTTTATTTGGTAAATAATGTGAAACAAATCAATTTACTTTTTTTATGTCTGCTAATATCATCTTGTGCCATTGCAGATAAAACTAAAATCTATTTATTAAATGGTGCATGGGAGACGATAATTTTATCCGCGGAAAAAACGGGTAAAACTTTATTGATATCCACCCCAACTGCCGCACCAGGATTTGATACCTCAGCATTGATGTATTCTAAAGGAAGGCATGAACTTGGATATTATACTGAAACGCAATGGGTTGATACGCCTGCACAAATGCTATTACCGTTATTAGTACATCGTCTCGAAACAACCCAACTTTTTAAAGCCGTTTTATCATCCGCAATGTCTCCCATTCCTGCGGATTTACGCTTAGATACTGAAATTGTGCGTTTACAACATTTCAGAAAAACGTATCCCTATCCAGTCCATTTCGTTTTACGGGCACAATTATTAGATATGGAAGCCCGTAAAGTGATCGCGACACAAGTATTTAAAATTAAAACCAATGCCCCCAGTGATAGTGCAGAAGCGGGTATGTTTGCTGCAAAAGATGCGGTTGCACTGATGTTGAAGGAATTGGAAAAATTTATCAGAGCACAGCTCAAAACCTATATACTAAAATAAGGCTTAAAACGTGAACCATTTAACTTATGTTATCTATCTCGTATTTAGCGTTGCTCAAGCTTCATCAATTAACTCTCGTGTGAACCACATTATAGGAGATTGCGTTAATGTGGCTATTACACAAAATGACATGAATTTGTGCACACAACATCAAGCACAAGAGTCCGTGCAAAAACTTAAAACATTTTTAAAAAATATTGAACAACATTTGGATCAAGATGATTTATGGAATCAAATTGAAAAACAGCAAAAAGAGTGGGAACAAGTACGAGATCAGTATTGTTTTTGGGAAAAATCATTTTTTGGAATTGGTACAATGTCACCCACGGTGTACCATAACTGCATGACTTTCAGCAATCTATGGCGCATAAGAATAATAAGAAAACTCTTATGTGAAAATTATGAAATAAAGAGTTATTGTTTTGATCCTGAATATTAAAGGAAGACTTTATGATTCGCAGTATGACAGCATTTGCACGATTCGATCCCCAAGAAAGTTGGGGACAACTGTGTTGGGAAGTACGTTCAGTCAATCATCGTTATTTAGATATTTCTATTCGTTTGCCTGAAGATTTTCGCAGCTTAGAAATGACAATACGTGAATACATTCAAAAACACCTGAAACGGGGAAAAATTGAGTGCAATTTATATTTTCAAAGCAATAAAAACAATACAGCACAATGGCAAATCAATCAAGATATTGCTCAACAAGTATGGGAAGGTATTCAACAAATTAATGCCATGACAGGCAATAGCACACCGCCAAATCCTATAGATATTTTACGTTGGCAAGGCGTGGTAGAAACCAAGCGATTAGATGTAGATGCGATTAGTGAGACGGTGTTAGAACATTTTGAAATTACCCTCACACAATTAGTCGCACAACGGGAGCGTGAAGGGGCACAATTAGCAGCCTTAATTGAGCAACGTTGCATTGCCATTGATATTAAAATTAAGGAAGTTCGTCAAAACTTACCCCTAATTTTACAAGCACAACGGGAAAAATTTGAAACACGTCTCGCAGAATTAGTCGAAATAAATAGTGAACGATTAGAACAAGAAATGCTTATAGTTGCACAAAAAATGGATATTGCTGAAGAATTAGATCGTATGGATACTCATTTACTAGAAATACGCGAAACATTGAAAAAAGATGAAGCCATTGGTAGACGCTTAGATTTTTTAGTACAAGAATTACACCGTGAAGCCAATACTTTGGGTTCTAAATCCAATCATATTCATACTAGCAGTTGTGCGGTTGAAATGAAGGTATTAATCGAACAAATGCGTGAACAAACGCAAAATCTTGAATAAGACATTATGAGTCAAGGTATATTATATACGATTTCAGCACCTTCTGGTGCTGGTAAGAGCAGTTTAGTTAAAGCATTACTTGAAAATACTGATAATCTCAAACTTTCCGTATCACATACGACACGTCAAGCGCGAGAGGGTGAAATTGATGGCGTTAATTATAACTTTGTCAGTAAAGATGACTTTAAACAAATGTTGGTAGACAATTTATTTTTAGAACATGCCCTAATTTTTACTAATAATTATGGCACTTCAAAAAAATGGTTAATGGAACAATTAAAGCAGGGTATTGATATCATTTTAGAAATCGATTGGCAAGGTGCACAAAAAGTACGACATTTTTATCCTGAAATGGTCAGTATTTTTATCTTACCACCCTCTTATGCAGCACTTGAAGAACGCTTACGTAAGCGTGCTACAGATAGTGAAGAAGTTATTATTGAACGATTAAGTGGCGCTGCCGAAGATATTAGCCATTATATTGAATATGATTATCTAGTGGTAAATGATGATTTTTCTCAAGCCTTAACAGATTTACAATGTATTATTAAAAGTCAAAGTTTGAGACGAGTTATCCATGCTCCTAAAATTGAAAAAGTATTCTCAATGTTGAAAAGCTAAAAAAAGGACGCAAAAACGTCCAATATGGAACAATTAGTTTGAGGCACTGAAAATATTTTTGTTAGTCACACATAAACAGGTGCAATTATGACCTTGTTGATATGCTGTGCGTAAAGCTGTTTCAGCATCAGAAATTAGGCTTGAGAGGAGTACTTTATTAACGCCTTCTGAAAAAGCTAGTCCAATACTAACAGTGATTTCGACACTTTCTGGTTTGAGTTTCATCATTTGAAGACGTAATTTTTCTGCAATCACTTTACCCTTGATTACATTACAATCAGAAATCAATACCGTAAATTTTTTCCCGCTAAAGCGAGCCACCAACATTTTTTTTGGAAAAAAGTTGAGAAAAAATTGCCCAATTATACGTAATATGCGATCACCTACCAGATATCCTTGCATCTCATTGAATTTTTCAAAGTCATCAAGATCAATCATCATGAGACAAATTTCTTGAGACTGAGCAAGAAACTTTTTACCCTCTTCAAACAAAAAGTTTTTGTTATATAAACCAGTTAAACTATCTGTGATTTGTAACTTGTAAAGGTTTTGAGAATAGCGTTTTATGAGCTTATATTGATGCTTAATCAATAATAATGAAGTCAATCTGGCGATCAGCACTTCTTCAATAATAGGGTGTCTGATAAAATCATTGGCTCCCATATAATGAATATCTGTTTGATCTTTTTCAATCAGTAATACAGGCATTTCTTCACGGGAATAATTTAATTCTGAGCGAATCGCTTGCAACAAATTTCCCCCTGTCATTTTTCCTTCAAGGAAATAATCAGTAAAAACAATGTCAAACTTTTCTGCTGTCTTTTTTAATAAGTCTAGTGCTTCTTCTCCACTTTTGACATGGGTAATATACAAACCATGCATTTCTAGGGCAGTTTGGGTAACAGGTACATTATGATTTCCAACATATAATACTCGTCCCACAACACTTGATTGTCGTTGTGCAATTTCTTTGATAAATTTAACCAAGCGATCATGACCCAGTGATTTATTGAAATAATCAGTGACACCAGTATCAAATCCTTTATGTAGTACAGACATATTAGCATCACTTGAAACAACAATGACAGGTGTAATACGTTGCATATCATTCTTACGAATTTCATGACATAATTCAAATCCATCTAAACCTGGCAATACAACTGCTGTTGTGATGAGATCAAATTTCTCTTGTTGTAAATAGTTCATCGCTTCTTCAGCCGAGAGCACCGCCTCATCATATCGTATCTCAACATGATTCGCATCGATGACCACCGCATAAGGTTCAACCTTTGGCGCGATCAGATCGAGTATTATC
>DAOVTJ010000180.1 GCA_030633165.1 Thiomargarita sp.
AAACTTTCGACAATCGCCTCATTTTTTTCTCGCCCATTAACGCGCATTTCATGCAAAAAAGTGACTAAAAAATGTATGCTATCAGCAACTGCCAAGGTAAGAATCATTGTCGGTGCACTGGCTGATGGTCCTGTGAGCGCAATCCCAAATAATCCTGCAAGCCCCATGGCTGAAATGATAGAAAAAGAAATAATGAGAAAAGTGGCGAATGTGCCAGAAAAACCACGCAATAGTACCCATAACATGATGAGAATCACAAGATACATCACAGGCACAAGGGTTTTCATATCTGATTGTGCTGCTTCTGGAAAAGTGTTATTCATCATCACCATGCCTGTGAGATAAACATCAAGTTCAGGATAAGTATTTCGTATTTGATCTGCAATATCGCGGACAAAAACTGCAATTTCAGGTACTTCAGCTTCAGGATGCAAACCTGGCAATTGGACGGTGATATTGACTGCTGTTACATCTGCTGTCGGTGAAATCAACTTATTAATCAATTGAGGTTCTGCAAGCGCAATAGCCTTGGATCGTGCCATATCCGCATTAGAGAGCCTCTTAGCATCCATGATTAAATCTTCAACGATCAGATCATCTTCTTCTGCATAAGTATACTGGAAATTGCTGATTGAATCAACGCGAATCGAGTAGGGGATTTGCCATGATTCTTCAGTCAACCATTCGACTACCTCTAATGTCTTATTAGTAAATACCTGCCCATCTTTAGGGGCTAAGACAAACATCACATTATCATTCTTAGTATAAGTATCTTGTAAGTCTTCAAAAGCGATGAGTTGGGGATTATCTTCTCCAAAAAACACTCTATAATCTGTGTCGAAACGCAGTGGAAAACCAAGAGTGGAGAGTGCAACTAATATAAAAGTTGCAAGAATAATAAAATAGCGCCAACGAATAACCCAGTGACCATAACGTTCAATCATTTTTTTCAGCTCCTAAATTTTAGTAATATTTTATCATCCTATGATCTTTCTTTAAGCAAATAAGTCACCATTTTCCCTTTACCTTTAACATCAATAGGACCACGTTTTTCAAAAATAAACTTATCTTTAATGTGTTGATAAGTTGTTTCTGAAACCTGTATGCCACCAGGTATCCCTAGCGATTCCATTCGACTAGCAATATTCACGGTATCACCCCATAAATCATAATTAAATTTATGTTTGCCAATAACACCAGCAACAACTGGACCTGTATGCATTCCAATACGAATCCTGAAATTATTATTATTTTCTTTATTTAACCTGTCAATTTCTTTAAGCATTTCTATCGCCATATTAGCAACAGCTTCAGCATGATCAGGACGCTCAGTGGGTAATCCTCCAACCAACATATACGCATCACCAATAGTTTTAATTTTTTCTAAATCATATTTTTCAGTTAAAAGATCGAAAGCGAAAAAAATGGTATTAAGTTTTTCCACCAAGTCTTCAGCAAAAATATCCGCTGATAATTCTGTAAAACCGACTAAATCAGAAAATAAGACAGTAACTTCATCAAAGTCATCTGCAATCACACGTTCCCCATTTTTTAAACGTTCAACAATTTCTTGCGGAAAAATATTCAGCAATAATGCACGTTCACTATCTCGAAGCCGTTTACGTTCTAATGTCGCCGATATTTTTGCATTTAAAATCACTTGTTTCGGGGGTTTTTGCAAAAAATCTTCCGCTCCCAATTCTATACAATGTACCACGCTATCAATTTCATCTAAGCCTGAAATCATAATGATAGGAATATGACTAAATTTGTGATCTTTTTTGAGAATTTCCAAAACTTGAAAACCATCCATTTCTGGCATACGAATATCAAGTAGTATTAAATCAAAATGTTGACAACGAATCAGTTGCAAAGCTTGCCGACCATTTTCAGCCTCCATCACCTCAAAACCCTGTTTTTTTAAACGACGTGATAATAAAAGACGGTTATTTTCATCATCATCTACCACCAAAAGTGAAGCATCATTATTAGTTAAATTAAATGGTTCATGATCTTTGGGCTTAGAAAAAGAAGTTTCAGGGCTCAAATTTTCAGTACAAGAACATTTCTCCTTTTCTATTACTGTTATTGAATTCGTTTTGTTATAAATATAAGGTAAATCATCAATCAAAGTGAGTAGTTGTCGCACAGATGTGAGAATTTTTTGCAATTCTATCAATGCTTCTGGATGAATATCTTTATTTATTTCTTCAAATAACATTTCACCAAAACCAATAATCACATTAATATGATTCCGTAATTGATGACTTATATTAGATGTTAAGGTTTCAAGGTTAATATCATTATCAATTTTTAGCGCATCTACCCCAGCGGGTGGGATTATCACTAATTGTGTTATTAGAGTTGATAAATCTTTAGCAGATTTCAACATTTTATTGATATCAGGAATCACATCTTGATTATTGCTGTTTGCGTCTTCCCAGAGCATCTCAATATAGGCAATAATGGTGCTAATGGGTGTGAGCAAATCATATCCCATATCCACTAATTCAATATTTCTACTGAGTTTGCCATTTTCTAAAACACTCATAATATTTTTTTAAAATTTTTATTTATGATAATAAAACATTAATTTTACTAATTAAACGAGGTAATTCTATTGGTTTGGTATCATAATCATCACAACCTGCTGCCAATGCAAGTTCTCTATCCCCAGACATGGCATGAGCTGTCAAAGCAATAATTGGAATATTTTGAGTTTCCTTTGTCGCTTTAATTTCTTTAGTTGCTGTCCAACCATCTTTAACAGGTAAACTCATATCCATTAAAATTAAATCTGGAATTTCCTTGTATGCCATTTCCACTGCCTGTTCCCCATTTCTCGCACACACGACTTCAAAACCTTTACGTGTCAAACGTCTTTCAAGCATATCAAGATTGAGGGCATTATCTTCTACCAATAAAATTTTGGGCATTAACTTTTCTCCGTTAAAGATTTTAACTTTAGGGTATACTATATTATTTTTAATAACAAGGAAAATTTTATGGGATTTGATGAACTCTCCAAAGAACAACAAATTATGGTTTCTATGCGTAAAGTTTTAAGCACGATTATTAAGGAAGTCACACCAAAACCTGGGGAAATCTATCCTTTATCGGAACAGACTGTCAATGATATTCGTTTATGTTTAACACTGATTATGACACGTGAACAAGAGTTGGCAAAAGCGGAGGGGAAGACCAATCTCTCACGCCCGCACTATGCTGATGAACCCCAAAACACTCATACGGTGCAAATTCAACCCCGTAAAGACAACTGATAACTAATAACTAAATAGGGCACTCCTCTGAGTAATAAACTTCTTAAATCTACCGCTGTTGTAGGTGGGCTAACTTTAATTTCCCGCATCTTAGGTTTCATCCGTGATGTGGTGATTGCACATACTTTTGGGGCTAGTACTAGCACAGATGCTTTTTTTATCGCCTTTAAAATTCCAAATTTTATGCGCCGCTTGTTTGCAGAAGGTGCATTTTCACAAGCCTTTACTCCCATTTTAACTGAATACAAAACTCAGCGTAAGGCGGAAGAGGTTAAACACTTAGTAGATCATATTGCTGGTAGTTTAGGTGGAATATTGCTACTAGTAACCAGTATAGGGCTTATTCTTGCGCCAATATTGGTATTGATTTTTGCCCCTGGTTTTTTCCAAGATAAGGTGAAGTATGATCTGACAGTAGCAATGCTACAAATTACTTTTCCATATTTATTATTTATCGCTTTAACCGCATTTGCTGGTGCAGTATTAAATACTTATGGACGATTTGCAGCACCAGCTTTAACACCAGTTTTGCTAAATCTGTGTTTAATTGTAGCAGCAGTGTGGTTTACACCTTATTTTGAACAACCTGTCATGGCATTAGCTTATGCTGTTTTTTTCGGCGGTGTCATACAATTAGTTTTTCAATTACCCTTTTTACACCGCTTACACTTATTGCCCAGACCCCGTTTTAATCGACATGATAAAGGTGTCAAACGAGTTTATCGTTTAATGATACCCGCCTTGTTTGGTGTTTCAGTTTCACAAATTAATTTATTAATAGATACCTTGATGGCTTCTTTCTTGGTCACTGGCAGTGTCTCATGGTTATATTATTCTGATCGCCTGATGGAATTTCCACTGGGCATATTTGGTCTTGCCTTAGCGACAGTCATGTTGCCCGATTTATCAAAATCAGTGGCAAAAAATGACATGCAAAACTTTAATAAAACCTTAGATTGGGCGTTACGGTGGGTATTTTTAATCGCCATTCCATCTATGTTGGGGTTGATAATATTGGCTGAACCTATGTTGACCACTTTATTTCATAATGAAAAATTTGGTGAACACGAAGTGATAATGACAGCACGTAGTTTAATCGCTTATGCTATAGGTTTAGTGGGGTTTGTATTAATTAAGGTCTTAGCCTCAGGTTTTTATTCTCGTCAAGATACTCGTACACCCGTTAAAATTGCCGTTATTGCGATGATAACTAATATTGTATTAAATTTCGCTTTTATTTTGCCCTTAGCACATGCTGGTTTAGCTTTGGCGACATCATTAGCAGCGTTATTAAATGCAGGATTATTATATCGTGGTTTACGTCTGGAAAAAGTCTTTCAACCCCAAGCAGGTTGGCGTATTTTTTGGCTACGCATTATTATGGCAAATAGTTGTATGGCAATTTTATTATGGTGGGGTAGTGGTTCATTATCTGAATGGTTAAACAGAGGCACTTTAGAACAAGTCTTGCATTTATTTGCTTGGATCGTAGCAGGAGCATTAGTATATTTTTTCACTTTATTTGTTTTTGGTTTTCGATTGCGTCATATAATTTTGAAATAAAATATGGAATTGATTAGGAATCTTTCACAACAGCATTCTCAGCATATTGCCACAATAGGTAATTTTGATGGCGTGCATTTAGGTCATCAAGCAATTTTGCAACAACTTTCTGCAAAAGCCAAAGAATTGCAATTACAGATGATCGTGATTATTTTTGAACCTCAACCCCAAGAATTTTGGCTCCCTAACACCGCTCCGACTCGTTTGAGCCGATTGCGTGAAAAAATCACTACCATGCACCACTATGGTGTTGAAAAAGTCTTATGTTTACGCTTTAATGCACAATTTGCCGCACTTTCAGCATCAGCTTTTATTCAAGAAATATTAGTAGAAGGCTTAGGGGTGCGACATTTAGTTGTTGGAGATGACTTTCGTTTTGGAAAAGGGCGCAAAGGAAATTTTACCAACTTGCAAAAAGCAGGTAAACAATTTGGCTTTACAGTAGAAAGCCAAAACACTTTTTTCATAGCCGAACAACGTGTTAGCAGCACCCGTATCCGTCAAGCTTTGAAACTAGGGCATCTAAAATCAGTCACTGAATTATTGGGGCGTCCTTATACCCTG
>DAOVTJ010000226.1 GCA_030633165.1 Thiomargarita sp.
AAAAGACTTACTTTCTGAATTTTCTTATTGTGGTTTTGGTCAACTTCAACAACTTGATGAGAAAACGTGGGAAACGCCACGTTCACATTATGGTGAAGCCTTATGTCTCCATGGAAAACCGCAAAAAAGTTGTTACTTTACCAGTGGATATATTCAAGGTTTGTTGGATAAAAGGGTAAATGAAACCACTTGTAAACTTGAAGGGGCTTCTACAGATCAATTTACTGTACTTGATGAATCCTTGAGTGTGGAAAATTATCTCATCCACGAATTTGAAGTACAAACTGATATTCCGCAATCTTCTGATTTTGAAGGTTTTAACAATAAAATTGATGAAAACAAAATCATCACCACAGTTAAAACATTGCCTTTATATGGTAAAGAAGACAGTGGTTTAATTGAAGCTTTTACTGCAGTGCTGACTAATCAATTTGCGGACTATTATAATCGGATTAGCTATGAAAGCTATTTTGCCTTGCGTGAAATGGGTATTCCTGACGAAGATAGCCAGGATATGTTTATTCAAGCGGGACATGTTTGTGCATTTAACACATTCGGTAGAATTATGACAAGTGCAGAATGGTATGAACTAGTTGTGCCTATGTGTGATACCAAAGAAGATTGGTTTCATGGCATGATAGCGGTTATTAATACTTTAGGCTGGGGGGTGTATCGTGTTGAAAAACTTGATCCTGAACACGAGACTATTATACGGGTATATAACTCTTATGAAGGAGTCGGATTTAGGCGTATGTATCCCAAAATGGATGCGGATGATAAAAATATATCATTTTTAGCAATGGGTGCATTACAAGGTTTGTTGCATTTACTCTGGAAAATTGATATTCGTAATAAACCCGCCTTGACGCAAGAATTTTATGTTGAACAATATAATAGTTCAAATAATAGTTATTTTGTTAAACAAACAGACGCGATTGCAGCTGGTGATCAATATGATCGATTTCTTGTCTCAAAAGAAGTGGGTAAGAATATATGAGAAATGAGAAAAATACCTATATTCTCTTGACAAGAGCCTTAATCAAAGCATTAAATGCTAAGCGAAAAGAAAAAGGTTTAACGACAATTGAGGATAGCCTAATCGCACGTAAATTGGGTATTTTATTTGCCTTTAAATCCAATAACCATGTTAATTTCCAAGCAGAGCATGTTGAGATAGATGAAAGTCAAATGACTATCTTGCAAGAACTTCTTGATCAGTATTTCAATGTTAATATGACTAATGATATTCACCAGTTCGCCATTATTCCAGAACATCAGGGTGTAGAATCCCACAATGGTATTGCATTAGAAAATAAGCATAAAGGTTTTTTTAAGAAAATTAAAAGCTTTTTAGCAAAGTAATCTATGCTCTCTTAATTTTATTATATTTCACTTTTGGCTATAATTTTATTTTGGAATAAAACTATAGCCCACGTATAAGGAGATTTATTGAGCTGTGCGTGCCAAAGCTTGCGCATCTTTTGGAAAACAATTGTGAATCAGTATCCCACTCGTCGCAATCAAATGTGAATTCGCACTTTCAATGCTATACACCTTACCCCGATAAACTTCTTTTGTTAGAGATTTAACTTTAATCAAAGAGAAATCAGTTTTGGAACGATAATTACGTGGCGTTACATTGCGTTGATTATCAGCTATCGCTTGATAAAGGAGCCACTTCTTGCCGAATCCTTCACCGATAAGCTTTGTATGTTCCAAACCATTTACTATGATGAGATAAGTTTCAATAGTCAACTTTTTGGGATACCATGTTCTTAAAGAAGATACAATTTTAAAGGATTGTAAAAGAATAATCAAAGAGTGTGCAAGCACTTTACTCACAGTGCAATATTCAATTGTTAAAGTTTTGCTCTTATTAGGTAAACTGATTGCACCATTTCCCCGAAATAGTCCTTTAAGAAATTCAAGTTTAATTTCGGCAGGAGAGCGAAAAATATGAGTAGGAATGGTTTTCGTGTAAGCATCCAAGCCACAATGTAAAACCTTTTCAAAAAAATAGCTAAACAAATAAGATGAAACAATGAATATAAGTTTATTGTTATCAAGCCTTTCGATAAATTTAATCCCTAACTTTTTGAGAATACATTTTGCATCCTCAATATATTCAGCCTCTTGTGCACCAAAGGATAAATAAAGCCGCTTGTCTATAATCCAACCAGCTGCTAAATAGTAACCAATCAAGCGTGCAAATTCCCCATCGAGTTTAAATTTGTATGGAATCGCATTTGGTTGACTGATGGATGTGAAAATGACACTATTTGAATATTGCGCATCCAAAAGCGATTTATATTCAAGAATATCTTTGACTTTGACAGTACCTGTTCTTTTAATATCTTGCGGATGTTTGAGAGAAATACTATTTTTAATCTTTTCAAACTCATTATTCACAAAACTTGGATTATTTAACCAAACTTTTTCCACAAGAGGGCTTTGCTTGAGTTCATCTAACAAATCAAATTCGATGTCTTCTTGTGAGAATTGACCAAAAGGTAAAATCACACGATCATTTTTTTCCAGTGTTTCAGCTAACTTGACTGTTAATTTACCATTTTGGTAAACAGGGATCGGATGATCTTTAGTCACTTTAATTTTCTTACCTAAAGTGAATAATATTTCAATTAAGTCATCTTCATAAATTCTAACAGAGGCCTGTTCCAATGTTTCAAAGCGTAAACCATTAATATCGCCAGAAAGGATCTTAATATTTTCTTCGGTTTCTACCAAAGAAAATACATTTTCAAAAGACATACACTCAACACCCTTTCCCCGATCAATAAAAATTAATTCGTCAGGATGAAAACAACTCTCCCCAGAGCCCATATTAATAGGTATTTTGCCTTGTTGCAACAATGGAACTTTATTTTCATCCCCATATAAAACATGATTGTCGATGTTAGCGGTGATTAAACCAACATCGTTTGCAGCCAAAATGGTAATATGCATATTTTCTGTCATTTTCCTTTGAGATCCAAATAAATTATTGAACATGATAAACTATTTAGTCTTTATAAGTAAACATTTTATCTTAAATACTTGAAAATATTGAAATTTATAAAAAAAAGGTCAAAATTTGATGGATGACACTCAATTATTACGTTATAGTCGCCAGATTTTGTTACCCCAAGTTGGCATGGAAGGGCAAGAATCCTTGCTTAACGCGAAAGTGTTAATTATTGGCATGGGGGGATTAGGCTCTCCAGCAGCGATGTATTTGGCAGCGGCAGGTGTGGGGCATTTATGGCTTTGTGATTTTGACAAAGTTGATTTGTCTAATTTGCAACGCCAAATTATTCATAATACTAATGATATTGATAAACCAAAGGTGGAATCAGCTCGTGAAACATTGCTGGGATTAAACCCTCTTATTGAAGTCACGCCACTTTATGAACAATTGGATGATGATGCCTTGACAGAACAAGTGGCTAAAGTGGATGTTGTACTAGACTGTAGTGATAATTTACCAACACGCTTTGCCATTAACCAAGCTTGTGTGAATACACACACTCCCTTAGTATCTGGAGCTGCGATACGCATGGAAGGACAAATTTCAGTTTTTCGAGGCTATAGTCCGTGTTATCGTTGTTTATATCCGAGTGATGATGCGCTTGTCGAAACCTGTACACAAACAGGTATATTAGCACCACTAGTCGGTATTATCGGCAGTTTGCAAGCCTTGGAAGCCATGAAAATTATTATGGATGTTGGTGAGATCTTGACAGGAGAGGTATTGTTGATTGATGCTTTAAATATGGAATTTAACCGTATTAAGTTAGTCAAAAATAAGACATGTCCTGTGTGTGCATCTTCTGAGAAAACTTAAAAGG
>DAOVTJ010000093.1 GCA_030633165.1 Thiomargarita sp.
AAAAAGTTGTTGTAAAAACACCAACTTTTCAGTGAAAAAAAGATTTGTGGGTAAATGCTTATCAAATATCATTTACTTAATATAGTCTGTCGAGTATCTGGTAAAACACCATAAGGCTTAACCATTAATATTTGAGGTAACTTATTATTGCCTTTCGGATGCACCGTTTCCATATAAGCCCATTGATCTTGTATGGACGTATCAGTAGAATCTTCCTTAATTTGTACAGCGATAGTATAAATATTAGTGATATAACGATAATTAAACCAAGAACCCAGCTCTGCCAATTGTTCCGGTGACATAAATTCATTTAAATCACTAACAGATTGCAATTCTTTTTCACGGCGTATCGAGAGAATCATATTAATAGATTCCTCATCAAGTCCAGGTAATAACATCAAAGCTTCACGCGTAGCCAAATTTGGATTAACTTGATACTTATTACCATGCACGGTGAAAGCATTATCCATTTCCACATCTTTAAAAACTTCAGCAAATCCCTTAATCAACAAAAGTTCTTCAACTGTTTCTAATCGAGCATTACGTGGCTCATAAGGCGGTGATAACGTCTCATAATAATCTTTTTCAGCCCCATTAACATGCTTAAAATCATCCCTATCAATCCAATCCTGCCAAGCATCCTCTAACGCCTCAAGTTTTTCAAAATCATTACCGATACGTTTTTCCAATAATTCATGAAATCGCTGTTTTGGTAAACGTAACAGATTGATTTTAGCCGCATGATTATAAATACGAACAGTAACAGTTTCAGGAATAGGATAAGCTAAATTGAGTACCCGCCCATCAAATTGATAATTCTTATTTTGACGTTCATTAAGAGGGATTTCTTGCGCCTCACCAGGCGGATCAGGCATTTTATTGATAAGCAATTCCATTTCTGCAGCCCGTAAGGCATGAAGAATATCATTCCAAGTGTGTACAGCAACTTTATTATGATAAACAATTTTTGCAGATAAACGTGTTTCACTAGCTAACGTGGCAACTATAATAGTAATCAAAGCAACAAACCATAATACAATGATTAAAATTACCCCATTATTTCTTTGTTTTGTAAGCATAATTCCAAAGCACTATCCCAAGTGGGTAAAGTGATACCAAACCTTTTAGCAAGTTTAGTATTAGATAAAACAGAATAAGCAGGGCGTTTAGCAGGCGTGGGATAATCAGCGGTGGAAAGAGGTAAAATTTTGGGTTGTTTTTCAGCATGCGCTAAAATAGCTTTAGCAAATTCATACCAATTAGTTTGTCCCGCACAAGTCAAATGGTAAATACCAGAAAGATTATCAATATCAATGGAAGACAAAGGCGAATATAATTGAGCAAGTAATTGCGTTGTCGCTTGAGCAATCATTTTACTCCAAGTCGGTGCACCAACTTGATCATTAACCACTTTAAGTTCATCACGTACCTTAGCAAGACGTTGCATTGTCAATAGAAAATTTTTCCCATGTAACCCATATACCCAAGCGGTGCGTAAAATAAGATATTGTCCCCCAATAGCTTGAATCGCGTGCTCACCTGCAAGTTTACTTGTCCCATAAACACCCATTGGATGAACGGTGTCTTCTTCAGTATAAGGCTGAGAATGTTCCCCTTTAAACACATAATCTGTTGAATAATGTATTAATAACGTTTTAAGACGGCGACTTTCTTCAGCCAATATACCAGGCGCAATGCCATTAATTGCATGTGCAAGATTTGGCTCTTCTTCCGCCTTATCAACAGCCGTGTAAGCAGCAGCATTAAGAATAATAGCAGGTTTAATTTCACGAATAAGGCTACGAATTGAATCAGGATTTGCCAAATCAATGCGATTTCTGCCAGGCGCTAAAACGTGTCCAAGCGGTTGCGTGCTATGTAGCAATTCCCAACCAACTTGACCCGTGGCACCGATAAGTAAGATTGTTTTAAGGGACATAATAAGTTTAGTTATCAATAAAAATAAACCAAGTGCAAAACACCTGGTTTATCAAAAATTATTGTAAAGCCGCCTGTAAAGCCCGCAAAGCTTGCCCCCGATGACTTAATTGATTCTTAATTTCAGGCGATAATTTCGCAGAAGCACACTTATGAGTCGGCACATAAAACAAAGGATCATAACCAAAACCATTATCACCATCTGCCTTATGTAAAATTCGTCCTTCCCAACTGCCTTGACAAATTAAAGGCATCGAATCATTCGCATGACGCATATAAACAATAACACAATGATAACGCGCGGTGCGTAGTTCATCTGGAACACCGTTTAATTTTTCTAATAAAAGAGCATTATTTTCTTTATCAGACGCGTGTGTACCTGCAAATCGTGCGGAATAAATCCCAGGTGCACCATTAAGCGCATCTATTTCAATCCCAGAATCATCAGATAAAGCAGGTAACCCCGTATGTTGAGCAGCATTTCTCGCCTTAATTAACGCATTTTCAACAAAACTCAAACCTGTTTCTTCCACATCAGGGACATTAAACTGACTTTGAGGGACAACATCTAAAGAAAGTATTTGTGCAAATTCGCGTAATTTGCCAGGATTTCCGCTAGCCAAAACAATAGTTTTCATATCATTTAAAAAGGCACATCTTCATCAAAATCCTTATCTGGGATTGGCGCACTAGGAGGAGGAGGTGGCGGTGCTTGTGTATTTTGAGGCGGTGGCGCTTGTGTATTTTGAGGCAGTGCACTGGGTTGTTGTGGCGGATATGCAGGCGGTGCAGTATAATTTTGTTGTGGTGGATATGAAGGCTGTGCGGCGGCGGCGCCATAGCTTGAAGGCTGTGCGGCGGCTGCACCATAGCTTGAAGCTTGAGTATCAGCACGACTCCCTAACATTTTCATTTCACGGGCATAAATTTTTGTGGTATAACGATCTTGCCCTGTATTCTTATCTTGCCATTTATCGGTTTGCAAAGAGCCTTCAATATAAACTTGAGAACCTTTACGTAAATATTGTCCCACAATTTCTGCAAGTCGGTTAAAAAAAACAACACGATGCCATTCTGTTTTCTCTTGTTTTTGCCCTGTTTGCTTATCTGTCCAATTCTCAGTGGTCGCAACATTAATGTTTGCGACAGCGGCACCAGAAGCACTATATCGAATATCTGGATCAGCTCCCAAATTTCCAATAAGCATTACTTTATTAATACTAGCCATCTTTATATTATCCTTTATTTAATCGACGTGGATTTTGCATCGTTAATGCGAATATAAGCCATACAACTGTCACAGTGGCTGCAAAAGCAAAAACAGCTTGAATACTATAATGTTGATGTAACCAACCTCCACCAACTCCTCCTAAAAATGCCCCAAAAAACTGTGCACTAGAATACACACCCATTGCTGTTCCCTTATTTTCAGGCGGTGCCATTTTACTAATGAGAGAAGGTAAATTAGATTCTAATAAGTTAAATGCAGTAAAAAATAAGAAAAGCATCATCACAATGCCCGTAAAATTGTTATGCAAATGATTTAAACCAAGCAAAGATAAAATTAACAAGCTTATTGCACTAATAAATACAATTTTATGAGAGTGATATTTTTCCGCAATGATAATAAAAGGTATCATAGTAATAAACGAGGCAATTAGAACAACA
Source organism: Thiomargarita sp. (assembly GCA_030633165.1). GTDB lineage: Bacteria > Pseudomonadota > Gammaproteobacteria > Beggiatoales > Beggiatoaceae > DAOVZS01. The sequence goes on from DAOVTJ010000093.1 coordinate 3,607, forward strand.
ATATAAAGCATCCAATGCTGTTCAACCTCAAATTTTGTCTTAACTAAAACAAGAGGTAACACAACAAATAATGATGTTAATACCAAATGTAAAACTAAAATGCCAAAATCTAAGCGTAATAATTGACTATTTTGCAATACCTGTTTAATTTGTACACGTACAGACCCCGTATTAGGCTGAAAATATTGGGGTTGTGGTACCATCTTCAACAATATGATCATACCCAATAGTGCTAACACAGCGGTGAGCCAGAAAATGCCTGAAACACCGATCCAACGATAAACCAAAGGACCAATAACCAAAGCAAGAATAAATGATAAACCAAAGCTTACACCTAAAAAAGCCATCGCCTTAGTCCGATGCTCTTCGCGAGTCAAATCCGCTGTGAGGGCAAGTACAGTCGAAGAAATCGCACCGCAACCTTGCAGGGCACGACCTATAATGATACCTGTGATTGAAGTTGAAGTTGCAGCTATTACACTACCCACAGCAAATATCAATAACCCAATATAAATAATAGGTTTACGTCCAAAACGATCAGACAACATTCCAAAAGGAATTTGTAAAGTCGCTTGAGTGAGTCCATAAATACCTATTGCTAATCCCACCAAAACAGGTGTGACATCGGGTAAAGTTTGTGCATATAATGCGAAAACGGGGAAAATCATAAACAAACCCAGCATACGCATGGCGACAATACTGGCTAATGCTGTTATAGCACGTTGTTCACTGACAATCATAATCTTAAAAAATCTATAGAAAATAGATATCGTATCACACCGTTGTTAAAACTGAATGACAATACGATAAAAAATAACTGATAACTGATAACTGATAACTAATATGAATCCTTTTATTCAACAATTAGTTGATGATTTAAAGACATTTTCTTCAGAATTGCTCTTACCAGGCTTACATGCCACACAACAAGTGTCTACTGACATGGGAACAGTCGCAAGTACCACTGCCTTATTAAAATCTATTGATTTTTTAACAGGATTAATACCGCAATTGCTTACAGAATTGCAAACTATAGATGGCACCCATAAAGTGATGTTGCATTATACGCCCTCCCCTAAACGAGCAACATTTTCACATCGTGCTAGCGACTATCAAATTGATGCTGCAAAACGTCTATTACCTGCCCACTGGCTTTGTATTTTACCTGTCGATGAAATTGATAATCGTCCCTTATGCTGGCTAGTTCATTTACTTGATCTCCAACAAACAGCCTTAAAAAAAGTAAAAACGCGTACGATAAAATATATTGATGACTCTTTGTTGACACAACAAGGAGACTCAAGTTATGCAGAAAATGATCGGGCAACTTTATTAAACATGCGTACACGTCTAGAGGATACACAAACGAAACTAGAACATGCACGCATCACATTACACCGTAAGGCGCAAATAAAATTAGTCGCTTGTTTAAATTTACCTCACCCTTACCCACGTGCTTCATCTTGGGTTTGTTTAAGACGCTTTGCCCAACAATTGATACAACCCAAAGAATATTTACCCAGTTTCTTACATAATCTTTTACATGGCACAGTGGAAATTGCGGATACCCCTTATTTATATCAACGCTGGTGCGGTGTGAAATTATTATCAGCATTTGAATCATTAGGTTGGATTTGGCATGATGATCCGATAGGCGCTTTATTTTTAGGGGGCGAAGTACGTTTATATCAAGTTGATGTAGAAGTGAGTATTTGGATAGAGCCGCGATTATCACGACATCACGCGCATCCTAGCGGCTTTATTTGTAAAGAAGTCACAGAAACACATCCTGATTATTTAATTGTTACACCTGGACATAGTGGTATAGATGCCTTTATTTTAGATCCCACAACAACAGCAGATCCTGAAATTCGCCACAGCAAAGCAAAATATCTTGATACCATAGAATCAACAACAATGGCAAATATTGCAGGCATACCAGTGGTACGTAACCCACTAAGATCATGGTCAGCTGCCCCATTACATACGCCCCATTGTGAACTTGATGATTCAGATGGACGCACTGGAACAATCCCAATGCATCCCCTAGATTGGACACCAAGCCCTTTGATGAATTGGGTTCGAGATGTTCACAATTATGCCCTAGCCTGGGGAACAGGGAAAATTTAGCTTAAAAGCAGGTTTCTCGCCTGCTCCAAAGATTTTCAAGAAACGCGACGAATTTGCGCACCTAATTGAGTCAATTTTTCTTCAATCCGTTCATAACCACGGTCAATATGGTAAATGCGATCTACTAAAGTATCTCCTTCGGCAACCAAACCTGCTAATACCAAACCTGCTGAAGCCCGTAAATCCGTCGCCATCACAGGAGCGGCTTGTAAATGTGTCACACCTTTAACAATAGCCGTTTTCCCCTCAATACGAATGTTAGCGCCCATACGTTGCAATTCTGAAACATGCATAAAACGATTTTCAAATATGCTTTCAGTCAACATACCCACACCATCTGCTATTGTATTCATAGCAGTCAATTGAGCCTGCATATCAGTAGGAAAACCAGGATGAGGCGCGGTGTGTATATCTACAGCACGAAGCCGTCGCCCCTGCATATCGACTTCTATCCAATCATCTCCTCTGGTGAGGGTGACACCTGCTTCAAGTAATTTTAATAACACCGCATCAAGTAAACTGGCATCAGTATGATTAACTTTTACCTTACCACCTGTCATTGCGGCAGCAACTAAATATGTCCCAGTTTCAATGCGATCAGGTAAAACACGGTGACGTGCGCCATATAATTTTTCTACTCCCATAATACGTATCGTGCTTGTTCCTGCCCCTTCAATACGTGCGCCCATGCGGTTTAAGAAAATAGCAAGATCAATGATTTCAGGCTCACGTGCAGCATTTTCAATCACCGTCTCCCCTTCAGCTAATGTGGCAGCCATCATTAAATTTTCGGTACCTGTGACCGTAATGAGATCCATGCATAAAGTCGTTCCCCGTAACCGTTTCGCTTTAGCGGTGATATATCCCCCTTCAACATGAATATCAGCCCCCATTGCCGCCAAACCTTGAGAATGCAAATTAACAGGACGTGCACCAATCGCACACCCCCCTGGTAATGAAACATGCGCTTCACCAAATCGTGCTAATAAGGGTCCTAATACCAAAATTGAAGCCCGCATAGTTTTTACCATTTCATACGGGGCAGTAAAGTTATCAACTTTGCTACTATCTGCTTCAATATTGAAATTATCATCAACAACAAATTTGCTCCCCATTTCTCCTAAAAGACTCATCATGGTTGTAATATCATGTAAATGGGGGACATTACTGATATAGGAGGGTGTATCAGCCAATAATGTTGCAGCAAGTATCGGTAAAGCCGCATTTTTTGCACCAGAAATGCGAATTTCCCCATTAAGCGGATTACCGCCTGTTATCAATAACTTATCCATCTTTATTCCTTATAGACTTAAATTAAAACTGACGTGTTATAATATAATTTGCCATCCACCGTAAGGGGTCAGCTTTATCATCAAACTCATTCAAACTTGTTATGGCCTCTTCAATTAATTCATTAGCCATATTTTTTGCCCCATCCAAGCCTAATAAGGCAGGATAGGTCACTTTATTATGAGCAATATCGGAACCTTGGAGTTTACCTAGTGTTTCAGTATCGGATTCAACATCTAAAATATCATCTTGAATTTGAAAAGCTAAACCAATACATTTAGCATAATGGTCAAGTGTTTTTAATACACTTTGTTCAAGACTAGAAGAAGCTAAAGCACCAAGTTTTACACAAGCGCGAATCAACATACCAGTTTTATGATTATGCATGTTCTCTAATTCACTAATATTTAATGTTTGTCCAACAGAGACCATATCAATTGCTTGTCCACCTGCCATACCCCGTGACCCTGTCGCGAGTGCTAATGCTTCAATCATTTCTAAACGGTGTGCTGGTGCTTGAGTAAGAATATAAAACGCCAAGGTTTGTAAAGCATCACCAGCGAGAATAGCGGTGGCTTCATCAAATGCTTTATGATTAGTAGGCTTACCACGACGTAAATCATCATCATCCATTGCAGGCAAATCATCATGTACTAGTGAAAAAGCATGGATTAATTCAACAGCAGAGGCTGGAATATCTAATGAAACGGGATCGACACTAAAAAGTTGACCTGTTAAATAAACGAGTAAAGGACGGACCCGTTTTCCCCCATTCAGTACCGCATAACGCATCGCTTCATGTAAACGTTGGGGTTCGAGGGTAGAAGCAGGTAAACATCTATCTAAAGCGATATCAACTCGTTTTTGGTAAATTGTTATTAAAGATTTTAGAGTCATTTTTAATTAAGTCTATGTTAAAATCATCATTATCATGCCATATTTACACATTCAAACCAATAGATGATTGAATTAAACCATCAAACCGTCAAATACAGTAGCGATTGGACATTAGACACGATTCATAAAGTCGAGCAACAATTAGAACAATTGTCTTGGGCTCAAAAATCTACGATTACCTTTGAAGGTAGTAAGATTAAAAAAATGGATAGTGCGGGTGCATGGCTACTGTTTCGCACACAGCAAACTTTAGAAAAAGTGGGACATGCTATTATTTTGCAAGGTTTTAGTGCAGAGCATTCTGACTTATTGCAAATGATGAACAAATATGCTGCTGATTATCATCAGATAGTCGCTCCTTCATCTAATATTTTAGAACATATTGGGCGAGAAACTGTAAAACGATTTCAGAAAGCCATTGATTTTCTCGCTTTTGTGGGTGAAAGCTTTATTGTATTATTACGGGCGATATTCTCTCCGCGTCGTATTCGGTGGCAAGCCCTGTTTTCTAATTTTTACTCTTCAGGCATTGCTGCTCTCCCCATTGTTGGTTTATTAGCCTTTTTAATGGGTGTCGTCTTAGCTTATCAAGGCGGTAGCCAATTAAGCACATACGGGGCGAATATTTTTATTGTTGATTTAGTTGGAATAACACTTTTACGAGAATTATCCCCATTATTGACAGCGATTGTTGTGGCTGGACGCAGTGGTTCTGCTTATGCCGCGCAAATTGGCACAATGAAAGTCACTGATGAAATTGATGCACTTCGTACACTTGGTATTGCACCAATGGATTTATTAGTGTTACCTAAATTATTGGCTTTGATCATTTTAATGCCATTATTATGCGCCTTTTCCGATATTATGGGTATTTTAGGGGGAATGCTGATTGCAAATTTAGCATTTGATGTCAGTATAATTGATTTTCTAGACCGTTTTCCTCAAGCAGTCTCTCTCTCAAATTATTTAATTGGTATTGGTAAGGCACCAGTATTTGCGGCAGTTATTGCCTTAGTGGGCTGTTATCAAGGCTTTCAAGTTCAAGGGGGAGCAGATAGTGTTGGTAAACAAGTGACTATTAGTGTCGTACAAGGCATTTTTCTCGTGATTATTGTTGATGCCGTATTTTCAGTCTTATTTAATTGGTTAGGAATATAGCATCATGTCCATTATACAAATCAGCAAGCTAGAAACGCGGTTTGATGACTTTGTTCTCCATGAAAACTTAAATCTCAATATACACCGTGGAGAAATTATCGCTCTTATTGGTGATAGTGGTTCAGGCAAATCGACACTACTCCGTGAAATCATTTTACTTGAAAAACCCGCGGCTGGCTCTATCGAAGTGCTTGGACTTGAGGTGTTAAATATCAATGAGAAACAATGTTTATGGTTACGTCGTCAATGTGGCGTCATGTTTCAACATGGGGCATTATTCAATTCTTTGACAATAGCTGAAAATGTTGCAGTCCCCTTGCATGAACATACCCAATTAAGTAAACGGCTTATTGAAGAAATCGCCGCATTTAAAATTGCCTTAGTGGGCTTACCAGCCAATACTAGAAATAAATACCCTGCTCAACTTAGCGGTGGAATGATTAAACGGGCTGCCGTTGCACGTGCACTCGCTTTAGATCCCACTATCTTATTTTTAGATGAACCAACAGCTGGTTTAGATCCAATCAGTGCATTAGCCTCAGATGAACTGATTCTACGACTAAAAGACACTTT
>DAOVTJ010000209.1 GCA_030633165.1 Thiomargarita sp.
TCTCCTACCAATATCACTTTTTTAGCTTTGAGAAGGGGAATGAGTATTTCAGGTAAAGTCGCTTTTGATACTTCATCAATGATCACTAAATCATAGGGTTTATCATCAGCATTGAATTTAAAACGTGCCAATTGGTTACAAGTGATACCTAATAAATTAATGTTTTCACAGATATAACGATCAATAGGACGTGATTTTTTATCTTCCAAGAATTGCCATTTTTCCCATAATTCCATGCTTAGTTTTGGAAATTTTTGTTGTTTCTGTACAAGCCAATTATCCATCACCTCATGATAAGAAGTGCCTTTGGGGGCAGATTCTGTAAATTTATATTCAGGATAACGCATCATGCTAAAGCTGTTGGGTTTTCGATATGCATCCACTCTAAATAATGCGTTGTCTACTGCAGCATGGGTTTCTGAACAAATCACCACATTTGCTTTAGGATTATTTTCCAGTGTTTGTAAAATAATCTCTGCAATGACAGTTGTTTTTCCTGTACCAGGGGGCCCTTGGATTAAAAATAAGTCTGGTGATGCTAATGCTAATTCTACGGTATCGCGACTGCATCCTGATGCTTTAAAATAAGGTTGGATAGCCTTTAATGGACGGCGTTCCTTTTGTGCTTTGTCGCATGCTTTGGTAATTGAGGAGCTCTCTTTTTTATTTTCGTATAGGTCAATTAACTGAAAACATAATGCCATATTTGCGGCCACACCATACGAAAAATCTTGTATAGCTTGTAGCTGACGTTCATATTTAATTTTTGTTCCTATTTCATCTACGTTTTGTTTACAAAGCGCTAATAACCAATTTTTCCAATGTGTCAGATAGTCTGTCAGATTCATGATTTTTCTTCTTTATCAAATGTTAATGTTAATTCTTGAATATTCTTTACGATGCTATCAGGTTCTATATCAAATATTTTTAAAATTTGACACATCTGTTTTTCGTCCTTTTTAATTGTAATCTGATCAGTTGCATGATTGGGGAGATTGAGTATATTTAATAATTCACTTTCATTAATAACTTTTTGTTCATGAGATTGAGCATTGCTCTCTATCATGCTTCCCATAATAAGCTTCATAACTCCTCCCATTGAGGAGAAAAAAGTAGCGTGTTGTTTAGATTTGAGCACAGAAGAATTCGTACATTGTTTTTTGAGTGCTAAATATGCAGTGGTGGGTATTAAACTTAAAGTAACATTATCTACTGTTAATAAACCAGATGCGATTAAATCAGATACTGATTCTTCTAAACGATAAGGCGTAAATAAATTCAAATACTCGGTGAGTTCTTGAGATTTATTAATACCTTCGGCTACACAATACAAAATACCTTGATGCACAGGGCTATCAATCTTTTTCTTCAATTTGTAATCTAAATCAACTGTTGACATTAATATCTCCCTTCCTTTTTCAAAAATAATACGCCATAATGAATATCTGTATGACCATTTTTGAGTTTCTCAAAAATCTGATCTGGCTCATAAGGTTTTAATACTTTTTTAATCGTTTTTTGTGCATCTTGGAGAATTCTCTTTTTTTCAAATACCCGATCTAATTTAGGTTTGTATTCCTTGATTTGTTTATAACAAGAGTCTTGATCTTCCCAAGCTTGATTCTGGTATTCATATGCTTGCTTCTGTTGTTCATATGCTTGAGTTTTTAATGATTTATAAGAATCCAAATCATCATAATCATCATAATCATGGCAATATTTTATCTTTCTCTTTGCTTCTTCAAAATTAGATTTTGCTTCCGCAAGATTAGATTGTGCTTGCTTAAAGTTAGACTTTGCTTCATCAACATCTTCCCTTGCTTCTTTTTTTTGCTCCTGTAACAGATTAATTTCTTCCCATACTTCCTTTATATAAGGAGAAAAACAATTCTGTATCTCCAAAAAAGCATCACGATAATGACTCAAATCGTCATTAAACACTTTCTTAATATCTTGATAAGATTTATCTTGTTTTTTTAACTGTTCGTTGCAGGATTGATAATCCTGCCTATTTTTTTTAGATAACGCAATCAGTTGTCTTCTTTTTGCTTTGATGTCCCTTATTTTGTTTTTAATTTTTTTATCTTGTTTCATCTGAGATTGTAAGTTGCGTAAGCTAGTTGTATAGGTACTACTTTTCACATTGCTTGGATCATACACATGTTCTTTTTGGCTAGATTTTATCCATGCGTAAAAGTCATCAGATGCTGTCAGTTCATCAGGATGTAATCTGATACACCATGCTGCACGTTGTTTCGCATCAAATAAATTGTCATAAAAAGCCAATATCTCGTCAATTAAATCTAATTCTTTCTGAATTGCAGTCTTCTCTAATCGATACTGTTCCCTTTTCTCTTTGAATAGCTTACAAGACCAATAAGCTTGTATGACAGAAGAGCCTTGGTCATAAAGTACAATAAACTGATTAGCAAGTTCAGTAGCATCTTGCATTACGGTTGCATATTCATCTTCTAATATGCTTAATATCTCATTGATTTCTGTCGCTCTATCTTCTAATTGGAAGCGATAACTTTGCTCTTGTGCCTGTATTTCCTGAGTATATTGTTGTTGTTTGCGTTCAACCCGTCTCGCCATAGCGTGGGCTTCAGCACGATGTTTCGAAAGTTTATAGTTACAAAATTTATTTACTAACCATCCCACCATAATCTTATCCTCTTCCGTAAAAAAATAATTGTGCTTGTTCTCTGGGAGATACAAAGCCCTTTAACACGTTATTTTGAATTAATTCATCCATTTTTTGTAGCATTGCTTGACGATCTTCTTCATTTTGAATGTATTGTGCATCTCTTTTTAAGTCTTGCACTAAGATTTGAATGGCTTTAGTACGTTCTATTTTCTGTTGTGTGTGTTCTGTCGCTTTGGCTATTTTTGATAAGGCTTGAAATGTATTGGAATCAGATAATTGTTGTAACATCTGTCGACTTTTTAGTAATACATCAAATTCACTGGCAAGTTGATATCCTTGATGCGTAAGATTCATATCCATCGCATGTCGTGTTTGGCTAAAATTGGTTTCCAGGCGACTGAGTGTCTTTTGATAGTTACTCTCAAGTTGTTGCATTGCGTCTTCTCGCCATCCATCTAAAGCTGCACTTTTTTGGTGCAGTTGTTGGGTAATATTTTTTAAAGCATCTTTACGTGCTTTATATTCAGAAAGTTGTCCAAAAGTACCATAACAAGGAATCAGATGTGACCATTCAAATTTATATTTACTTTGTGTACCCACAACATCAATATATTGATATATCCCACCCGGTTGACTTAAGTCATGTTTTACGCTGGAAATATCAGCTTGTACCCGTTGCATACCCTGAGTACGTGCTGGTTCATACAGTAAATTAAATCCAGTTGCACCTACAACCCCACCAATGACCGCACAAACCAAAGGACCCATAGGACCTAAGGGAGTGATAAAACTTAAACCCACGCCTAATGATTCTGCAACCCATATCCCACCAACACCACCATAATATCCACCACTCGCATTAGTACCCGATTGTAAAACATTATCCATCAATTCAATACTGTCTATTTTGTGAGTGGATAGTTGATATAAATTTTTTATCAAATCCACACTCATATTTGCCAAAATAGTAGCCGGTCCCGATTTTACAAGTAGTTGCCCTAATTTTGAATTTTTGTGTGCTAAACTTTTCCCAGCATTTTGAATGCTTGTAGTGATGCCTGTACGAGCGGCACCTTCTATTCCTGCCAGTATAATATTTTTTGTGCTATCAATAAACTCTTTTTCTGTGAGTTTTTTATGCTGTGAGACTAATTTACATATTTCATATGTAGAGGCAGATACAACACCTCCAATTAATCCTCGACTAACGGCTTCACTTAAACTATGATTGGAATTTTGGTTTGAATAAATTTGTGCCGATTGATTAGAATTTTGAATAAGAGCATTTATCTGTGAGCTTGAATGAGTTCCTAAAATACACCATGTTACAAAATGTTCACAATTATTTAATAACACATCATACCAATCTTCACCCAGTCTACGAGAGGCACGTTTAATACTTTCTTCAGGTCCATATTTACGTTTTGAGTGTAATTCAACACTAATAGTGTTGCCTTGAGAAAATTCTTCAAGTGATGTTTTAGAAATCTGACCTTTTGACATGCCCTTAGAAAAACCAGAGTAATGAATCACTTGTTCACCGGTGTAAATACCGTGATGATTATAAGCTGTTCGTGGACTTACTAAATGATCGCCAATCTTCATATATTTCCTCTATTTTTCGAAAATTTAAAAAAGTTAGTTACTAATGTTACGCACTCTGTTCCTAAAAAGCATATTACCATTTTTTAACTCCAGGGGTGAGATATCATATAGTCGCTAAGTTCAATCAAATAATACCCTTAATGTTTTGCATAACTGACAGCACGAAACCTGCCCCTGGCTATATTATTAAGCCCCGTTGGGGCGAAAGCACAACCGACTCTAAGCTTTAAATGGCTCTCCTAAATTTCAGGAAAGTGAATTGTGGATTTTTCAGTACAAGTTTATCATTGTTAATGTCAGATTGTGGTGGTGCCTTCGCCCCAACGGGGCTTAATAATATAGCCAGGGGCATCGCCCCTGGATTCAA
>DAOVTJ010000067.1 GCA_030633165.1 Thiomargarita sp.
TCAAATTTCGTTTTCACACTACCTATCGGTGGATCATAAGCCTTATCCTTTTCTACGACATCAATTTCAATTTTAATACCCAATAAATCACGAATAAAAGCGGTGAAGATCCTTGGTTCACCAAATGCTTTTTTAAAAATAACGTCATAACGTAATGGGGCAACTTGTTTCATTTTTTTTCTCTTTTTGAGTTAAAATTGTAGTGGGCAAGAAAAACACCTTGCCTACAATATCATTTTGAAATTTAATTGTAGGGTGGGTAAGCGGGCATCAGGAGCTTTGAAAAGATGAAAAATTTCACCCGCTTGCCCACCTTTTTTCTAGGAATCAATGAATTAGGAATAGTGGGATAGGTTCAGAGAATCTTAATCAGCAACATGAATTAGTGGTACTGCATCTTTACGGATTGCATACAAGATCTTCAGTTTCTCCTTCTGATATTCAAGCACAATTCTTTGAATGAAATCTTCTCCCTTTAAAGTTGTCTCCAAAAGAGCATCTAAGTCTTGAATACCTTGTTCAAAAAATAAATCAATATCCTTATCATTGGGATCTGTCAAAATAACAGAAATACTAATGATTTGATTTTCTTTTATAAGAGATGAAAATTCACATTCCAATAAACTTTCACCGCTTCTTTTCTTCGTCATTATTGAGCTGATGTAGTTTTTGAAAGACGCATAGTCACGGATATCATCTCTAAACGCATTAGCAAATTTGCCTATTATAAATATTCCTGCGCCCACTAAAAATACATTCAGAGATTCGACGGATTTTTTGACTTCCTCTTGAGGAGCTGCGCTAAGTAAAGAAGACAGTTCTTGAATAAGGGCTTGCTCTTCCTCAGTGCCAAAATTGCGATCATGAATGATATTAATACCATTATATTCTCGTATTGGCATTTCACGACTTTCATCAAACTCTATCACATCGCCTTCTTCAAATAATTCTCCTGTGCCTTTAACAGCAAACTGACCTTTTTCTAAATCGACGAGTTCTGCAGAGATAAAACGCCCTGAATCTGGTAAACGTGGATCATTTTCTATACCAATGGGGATATAATGCGTATTAATATCTTCGATTAATGTATTCAAAGCCTCAAGACTTAAAACATCATCTTTTCCATCTACATGGCTTGTTGCTAAAGTGACTTCAACAGTTTTCATTTATTATCCACTCAAAAATTAATACGGTTTTTTTTCAACAAAATAAGCTAAAATTGCCCAGTGCGTAGCATGATGAGCGTACAACCTTGAATCACTTCAATATCCAATTCCTTAGCTTTGGATTCCAAAACATCATTTTCTGCCCCTGGGTTCATGATAATTCTATTGGGCTTCATTGATAAAATTTCAGTCATCAAATCTGTCGATCTTCTTTTACCAACATACAATGTTAATGTATCAACATCACAATTGACATCACCAAGCTGTTTATAACAGCTTTGCCCATGTATCTCACTAGCAAGCGGATGTATGGGATAAACATTATGTTCATGACTCACTAAATCATGCACAGCTTTATTAGAATAACGGTCTTCATTTGGTGAAGCCCCTAAAACGACAACATTTTTCTTATTCATGTTTATAGTCTCCGCAATACAGGTCCTGGTTGATTATTTTCAAGTTGAGCAGCAATAGCCTTCAAAGCATCATCAAGCCCTTCCATTATTGTCGGATGATAAAACGGTGTTACTAAAACATCTTGCACAGTCATTTCATGTTCAATAGCCATTGCTAAAAAGTGACCAATATATTCTCCATCAGGTATCATCATTTCTGAACCGAGCAAACGACCTTGACGATTAGCATACACGCGCAAATGTCCATAAGTACGTGACATCACCTTAGTACGTCCTTGCATAACAAAATCACGTTCTCCAATAATAATATCTTGCCCTGCTAAATCAGCAAAAGAGGCGCCAACAATAACAACTTGCGGATCGGAAAAAGCGATATGTAATGGCACACGACGTTTAAAAGCGGTGACAGACTCTCTAGCAGCATTATAACCTGCTATCATGCCTTCATCACTAGCTTCATGTAAAATCGGTCTTAACGAGGAAACATCACCAGCAAAAAAGACAGGAAAATCACCCAATTGCATCGTATTTTGGTTGATTTTAGATAAATATAATCCAAAAACATCTTCAAGACCCATATTTTCAATATTAGGGCGACGTCCCAGAGAGGCTAAAACCTTATCGACTCTCGTTGAATGTCCATCATCTGTTTCAACTTTAAAACTATCAGTAGATTCAAGAGATACCGATGCTGCTGTGCTTAACCAGAGTTTGTCAAAATCTTTAGATAATTCTTCAATCGCTATAGTATTAATCACAGAATCTGAAAGCCCGCAAACAGTGGGTAACATTTCAACGCCCACTACTCGAATACCAAGACGCCCTAAAGCTTGTCCAATTTCGCTCCCAATAGCACCGAGTCCAATGATAGCTATTGAATTCGGTAAGTTTTCGAGTTCAAAAAAATCATCAGTCGTAATGACACCGCTTGTTTGCCAGTCAGAAGGAACAATGGGATGTGAACCAGTCGCAATGACAATTTTCTTAGCATGAATGTGCTCTCCATTGACATCCAAAACCTGTGGTTCAATAAATTTGGCATATCCCTTGATATTTTTATCACCAATATTATTAATACCTTGCATAACACGCCCCACAAACATATCACGCATACGACGGACATGTTTCATGACCTTAGCTCGGTTAAGCGTCAAACCCTCACTACCCTCAATACCAAAATTTTCAAAATGTTGTTTTCTCGAAAAATCTTTAGCCACTTCAATCAGTACCTTTGAAGGCATACAACCCACTCTGGCACAAGTGGTCCCATAATGACCACTATTAATAAGTACAACATTTGATGTCACTTGTCTTGCTTGACTAAATGCGTTAAGACCAGCAGTACCAGCCCCGATAATGGCTACATCAACATTCATTAATAAGCTCCTGTTATTTACATTAATTTCAATGTAACATATTTTCTAAAAATATGTGTTATAATTTTTTTTTTAGATAGAGGAAAATTAATCATGAAAACAATAAAGGATATTGGGGAAAAGCTTGAATGGTCAAATGACCTCAGTGTCGGTATTCAGGAAATTGATGAACAACATAAAGTTCTAGTTAATATATTAAATGAATTAAATCTAGCTATCTCTCAAGGAAAAGGAAAAGAGATCAGAAATCAAATTATTGATAGACTTCTTGAATATACAAGAATTCATTTTACTGTTGAAGAAAGTTTAATGCGTATTCTTGGGTATCCAAAATATGAAAAACATAAGCAAGAACATGAACGGCTTTTATCCCAACTTGAAGGCTTTAGTAGTAAAATGGCTGCTCCTGATGTGTCCAGTTATGAATTACTGTTTTTTTTAAGAAGCTGGCTGATTAACCATATCACAAGAACTGATAAAGCATACGAAGCACACTTTGTGCAAATGGGTGTGAAGAAAACTTGGTTGAAGAGTTCTTGGCTTGATAAATTTTGGAAATAAAAATCCAATTGCTTCTGGTTTCCATGTACTGGTTGTATAGAAATCAGCTTAACATTTCGAGGTGAAAAAATGGCACATATCATACTCTGTGGCGATTCCATATTTGATAATGCTTCTTACGTTAAACAAGGAGAGGCTGATGTAACAAAGCAGGTTGCATCATTGCTGCCTACTGGTTCAGAAGTGAGCCGATTGGCGATTGATGGTGATGTAACAGATGGTATTTCCAAACAATTAATTCGCCTACCAAGTGAAGCAAGTCATATTTTTATCAGTGTTGGTGGAAATGATGCACTGGGTTATCTTGATATTTTCTCAAAAGAAATTAACACAGTAGGTGAAGCATTTTTTTTACTTTCTGAAAGACGAACGGTGTTTGAAAAACAATATCATGCGATGCTTGAAATAGCATTATCCTTTGCACTGCCATTAACCGTATGTTCTATATATTATCCAAGATTTCATGCAAATATAGGGCTTGAAAGAGTTTCAGAATTATTCAATATAAATGGTGAAAGGATGCAAGAGATGGTTATGGGGGCTTTGGCGGTTTACAATGATATAATTACCAAAGAGGCTTTTCAAGCTGGCATTCCCCTTATTGATTTACGGGTACTTTGCAATGAAGCAGAAGATTTTGCGAATCCGATTGAACCTTCTGAAAAAGGTGGCCAAAAAATTGCAAATTTAATCAAAGAAATTACTTTCTCTCATGATTTTTCACAGAAAGAAAGCATTGTTTATTGCTAATACAACAAATACGGTGCCCGAATTTGAGACCATGCTTGCTCATCTTTTTTTAAGTATGTATCAAAATCTGCAGGTAGTGCATGATAATCATCTACCCAATCTCGCAGAAAAGTACCCCCATTTAATAAATCTATCGCCATTTTTTCACTTTCATACTCATAAGGAAATTGACGCCACAGATCATAATCGGGATATTCTAAGCGAATTGCTTTCAACACAAGCGCAGCCAGTCGATATGGTTTAAATTGTTCATGTCGGTACATCGTATTATCAGTATGAATTTGTATACCAGAACACATTTTTCCAACATGTTTGTGAAAAGTGGGTTCAAAAGAGCATAGTCTTAAAAAACACCCTGATAACCATTCTGGTTGCAAAGCATTCATTCGTTTGAGTAGAAAATCGAAATCAATATCCGGTGCACCAATGACTTCAAGTGATGTTGTTGTTCCACGTCCTTCTGATAATGTCGTGCCTTCAAAAAGTACAGTACCAGGAAAACATCTCGCCATATTCAAACTTGATGCATTTGGACTTGGGTTGACCCATGAGAGATCAAAAATAGGCCATCCAAATCCAGGAGCTGCATCTGGCTTATAATTAAGCATTGAGATAATGTGCAAATCCAAATCCAGATTTTTCAAATCGACAAACCATTTAGCAATCTCACCGAAAGTAAGCCCATGTCTCATCATAAGCGGTGCTGCTCCAACAAAACTCTCCCAACTCTTTTCAAGAATTGTGCCTTCAATTGGTCGTCCCACAGGATTTGGACGATCTAAAATTAAAACACTTTTGCCTTGTTTAGCACATGCTTCGAGAATATAAATAAGCGTTGTGATATAAGTATAAATTCGGGTACCAATATCTTGAAGATCGACGATAAGAACATCAAAAGTCTCCATCATCTCTTTGGACGGAGATCTAACATCACCGTATAAGCTAAAAACAGGTATCTTGTGTCGAGGATCCGTATAATTATCCGTTTCAATCATATTATCTTGCTTATCCCCACGCATACCATGCTGTGGACCAAAAGCAGCCACGAGATGGATATCTGGACAATCCATTAATGCATCAAGAGTATGACAACCTTTACTTGTTAAAGACGCAGGATGTCCAAGCAAGGCAACACGACGACCATCAAACGGTTTTCTAAGTGTCTTATTCTCTATAAATATATCTATTCCCAGTTTCATAGCATTCCTTTAAATTTTCCCCAGTTTTCTGACCTTAAATTGACGCCCCTTGATCTTATTATTTTGTAATTTGTTCAAGACATTATTGGCTATATTTCTATCTAAAGCTACATACGAATAGAAATCAAAAATATTGATTTTCCCAACCTGATTACTTGCAATACCAATTTCACCCGTTAATGCACCTAAAATATCACCAGGGCGAACTTTATTCTTTTTTCCGCCATCAATACATATTGTACTCATCGGTGGAGGACATGGTGTTCCCTTATCATCCAGTGATGCTAAATCATCGCAGCAGCAGGGTTGGTTTTGGAGTTTTGTTATCGTCGTAATTTTGTGTTGTTCGTATGCGGTATATAGACTGAGTGCGAGACCTTTTTTACCCGCACGACCTGTTCTACCAATACGATGTATATGAACATTCGGTGATAATTCATAGTTGATAACGATTTGTATATCTTCAATATCTAGTCCACGTGCTGCCACATCAGTGGCGACAAGAATAGAACAACTTTTATTAGCAAATATAAGTAACACTTGATCACGCTCTCTTTGCTCCAAATCACCATGAAGAGCGATAGCATAATGCCCTTTTTCTTTAAGAAAAATGGCGAGTTCTTGACATTGCTGTTTTGTATTACAAAAAATAACGCTCGATTTAGGTTGATAATGAGCCAATAGTGTGATTAAAGCTTCATTTCGCAACTGGGGAGCCTTAATTTCATAAAAATGTTGCTCAATTTCGCTATGACTATGTAATGATTCAACTTGGATATTCACAGGATTCTTTTGAATGCTAGAACTCATTTGCACAATAGAATCTTGAAAAGTGGCTGAAAAAAGCAGGGTCTGATGTTGTTTAGGCATAAATGAGATGATATTCATCATGTCATCATAAAATCCCATATCCAGCATACGATCTGCTTCATCCAAAACCAAGGTCTGTACATTTCTCAAATTTAGTGTATTTTTACGTAGATGATCTTGAATACGTCCTGGTGTACCTACAATAATATGAGCCCCATGTGCTAAAGACTCTCTTTGGGGTGCAAAAGGTTTACCACCACATAGCGATAACAATTTTATATTGTGAGTAAATCTGGCTAAACGTCTTATTTCTTGACCCACCTGTTCAGCTAATTCACGGGTAGGACAAAGTACTAAAGCTTGGACATGATAATTTTTTACACTCAATTTTGATAATAGCCCAAGACCAAATACGGCAGTTTTGCCACTTCCCGTCTTTGCCTGAGCGATCACATCCTGATTTTTCAAAATATAAGGTAAACTTTTAAGCTGAATAGCTGTCATTTTGTCATAGCCAAGTGATTTCAAATTGGCTAACATCTTTGTTTTAATCTCTGGGTTAAAATCCAGTACGGAAAATTGATCTGTATTCACAATTATTAAGCGTCTTTTTTATTAGTGCGGATTTTAATCATATTAACACATCATTTTTTTAGCAATCTAAAGAAACATCCATTATCATTCTTTTTCACCTCAAATCACTTTTGAATTTATGAGTACTCAAAAAACTTGGAAAAAAATCCTAATCATCCCGATTATTGCTATTGGTGTTGCTATTTTCATCTTCTTAGTCAAAACTCGTGAACAGCCTCAAAAAATTCCATACGTTGAACCGACTGTGAGCGTACGAGTCATTGAAGTACCCATGGTTAATGTTATTCCGCGAGCATTAGCTTATGGCAATATCCAGCCTGAAACGGTATGGGAAGCAGTTGCTGAAGTTCGCGGTAAAATTGTTGAAAAGCATAAACAACTGAAGCAAGGTGCCCTCTTAAAAAGCGGCACTTTGTTGCTACGCATTGATCCCACTGATTATCAATTAGCTATAGCACAATCTCAGGCTAATATGCAATCTATTCAAGCGAAACTTGAAGAATCAAAAATCAAGGGCAAAAATACACGCCTTTCTTTGAGAATTGAGGAACAAGTCTTAAATGTGGCGCGACAAGAATTAAATCGCTTGCGTAAACTTTTAAAAAGAAAGGTGGTTAGTACTGATAGTGCTGATAAACAAGAGCGCACAGTATTAACACAGAAACAGAAAGTACAGTCGCTTAAAAATATTATTAACCTGTTACCTGCTGAGCGTAAGATACTCGCCGCTCAATTAGCAGTGGCTAAAACGCAATTAAAAGGGGCTAAACTTGATCTTAAACGTACCAAGATCATTTTGCCGTTTGATGCACGTATTGCTCAAGTTAATGTAGAAAAAAGCCAGTTCACTCAACAGGGAAAAGTCTTAGTTGTAGCAGATAGTATTGATATTGCTGAAGTATCCGCCCAAATTGCCATGCAAAAGATGCGTCATCTATTACAACCGACAACAGAAGAAGTTGATTTAGGTAACCTGCCTAAAGTGTTTGGAATTTCCGCTATTGTACGCTTAATTGATGGTGATTTTAAGAGCAAATGGGAAGGACGTTTTGTCCGTGCTAGTGATGCACTTGATTTACAAACACGTATGATGGGTATTGTTATCGCAGTTGATAATTCTTATCGTCAAGCAAGTCCAGGTGTTCGCCCCCCTTTGCTAAAAAATATGTTTGTAGAAGTGGAACTAAGGGGTAAAGCTCGTCCTAATCGTTTAATTATTCCCCGTTCTGTTCTACATGATAAACAAGTCTATGTGGTAAACCAGGAAAGCCGTTTAGAAAAACGAGACTTAGACATTGATTTTTTCCAAACCAATTTTATTGCGATTAAAAAAGGCTTGAAAAAAGGAGAACAAGTGATTGTTTCAGATTTAATTCCCGCCATTGAAGGCATGTTAATCAAACCAGTGATAGATCAAATGATGACAAATGCCTTATTGAATGAGGCACAAGGTTTGAGTCAGCTTAAATAAACCATTTAAACAAGGACAGCACAGATGATTCGTTTTTTTGCAGACCATCCCACCGCGGCTAACCTCGTGATGATAATTTTTATTGTCTTAGGGATCATTGCAGCTCCAAAACTTCAACGCGCTACTTTTCCTGATTTTACTGCTGGAGAAGTCGAAATTCGTGTGCCTTATCCAGGTGCCTCTGCCGAAGAAGTCGAAGATGCGATTTGTCAGCGCATCGAAGATGCAGTTGATGGTATTAATGATATTGATGAAGTACGTTGTGAAGCACGGGAAGGATTAGGTACCGCAGTGATAAAATTGCGAGAAGGGGAAAATTTTGATCGTTTTCTAAATGATGTCAAAACAGAAGTAGAAGCGATCGATAATTTTCCTGAACAAACCGAATTACCTATTATTAAAGCTTTAGGACGTACTGATCACGTTGTTTCTTTGGCAATTACGGGTCCAATGAGTGCAAGGGACTTAAAGATTTATGCAGAACAAATAAAAGATCATTTATTATTAGTACCAGAAATTTCTCAAGTTGACATTAAAGGCTTTTCTGAACACCAATTCCGTATAGAATTGCCCAGTCATACTTTGCGTCAATATGGTTTGAGTGTGGCAGATATTGCCACTGTGATTAATCGGCAAAGCATTAATTTACCAGCTGGTAGCATTGAAACAGCTGCCCAAGAAATACTCATTCGTTTTGTTGATGAGCGACGTACAATACAGGCTTTTGAAGATTTAATGATTATTGGTAATCATAATGGGGCGGAAATTCGTCTTGGTGATATTGCCAAAATTTATGATCGTTTTGAGCTAGATGAAAACAAAATCTTGTTTAACGGTGAACGTGCAGCGATTTTAAAAATTAGCAAAACCAAACTTGAAGACAATTTGATCATCGGTGATGCGGTCAAAACATTTGTAGATAATGTGCAACAATCGGCACCGCCTGGTGTTCATTTTACTTTAACCGAAGATAGATTTTCTATCGTCCGTGATCGATTGAATTTATTAGTCAAAAATGGTATACAAGGCTTAATATTAGTAGCGATGACACTTTGGCTATTTTTTAATTTTCGCTTTGCCTTTTGGGTGGTGATGGGGTTACCAGTCTCATTTTTAGGGACTATTTTCTTTATGCCAATTTTGGGTCAATCATTGAATATGCTCACAATGGTCGGACTTTTAATTGCAATTGGTTTGATCATGGATGATGCTATTGTGATTTCCGAAAATATCGCCACCCATTTACAAAAAGGGAAAACAGCACTACAAGCCGCAATTGATGGGACAAAAGAAGTAGGTAATGGCATATTTTCTTCTTTTTTAACCAGTTTATGCATGTTTGTGCCACTGACTTTTTTAGAAGGTGATATTGGAAAAGTTTTGAAAGTGATGGCAGTTGTTCTTATTCTCACATTAATTATTAGCTTAATTGAAGCCTTTTTTATTTTACCGCATCATATAGGGAAATCCCTTGCTCACCCCAGTAAGCCCAACCGTTTTCGCCAATGGTTTGAAAAACGTATTGAATGGATTCGACATAAGGTATTAGGAAATACTATAGAGTGGGTAATACGTTGGCGTTATCTATTTATAGGGCTTGTTATTGCAACTTTTATTAGTTCTGTTGGCATATTAGCAGGTGGAAAGGTGAAATTCAGTGCTTTTCCAGACATTGATGGTGATGTTATCGAAGCCCGTATTTTATTACCCCAAGGCACACCGCTAACACGTACAGAAGCAGTTGTGGAAGAAGTGACTGCAGCTTTAGAACGCGTCAATATTGAGTTTAGCTCAGTTGATACATTAGTCCAAAATACTCAAATTCAATTTAATCTAAATACTGATGCTCATGAAGTGGGTCCTCATGTTGCCACAGTAACAGTTGACTTACTAACTGCTGAAAAACGTGAAGGACGGATTGATGATATTATCCAATTATGGCGAAAAGAAGTCGGTGATTTGCCCGACGTACTTAGTATAAACTATAAAGAGCCAGTAATTGGACCAGGTGGATTAGCAATTGAAATCCGTTTACAAGGCAATGATTTCAAAGAATTGAAAGCGGCTTCAATAGACTTACAAAATTGGCTTAATCGTTACCGTGGTGTTTTTGATTTATCCGATGATTTACGTCCTGGTAAACCAGAAATCCGTTTACATTTAAGAGAAGGCGCTTTAGCTTTAGGATTTGATTCCGCCATGATAGCGAATCAATTACGTGCAGCCTTTTATGGTTATACAGCCAGTGAAATTCAAGTTGGTTCAGAACCTTATGAGATTGATGTACGTTTACAATCATTAGATAAAGACAGTATAGCGGATTTTGAATATTTCACCTTAACTGGCAAAGATGGACAACAAGTCCCATTGAATGCTGTCGTTACTATAGAAATGGAACGAGGTTATGCTCGAATTCAACGTATTAATAACCAACGCACAGTAACAATACAAGGTGATGTTGATAGACGTATTTTGAATGTGAATGAAATGATACAAGAAACAAAACAAAGTTTCTTGCCAGATTTTCATCAACGCCATCCAACAGTCAATATTGTTTTTGAAGGATCCGCCAAAGAAGGGGGCAAAACAGGAAAATCTGCTCTTCAAGCCTTTATGTTGGGTTTATTAGGCATCTTTGTACTACTCAGTTTCCAATTTCGTAGCTATTTTGAACCTTTAGCGGTGATGATCGCCATTCCTTTTGCCTTTATCGGTGTTATTTGGGGACATTGGTTAATGGGATTAGATATTACGATGCCCAGTATGATAGGTTTCATGTCATTAGCAGGGATTGTGGTCAATGATTCGATTTTACTGGTAGAATTTCTAAAAATGCGTGTTAGGGAAGGGATATCAATTCAGAAAGCAGCTAGTACTGCTAGCCGAGAGCGTTTTCGTGCCGTATTATTAACTTCTTTGACAACAATTGCGGGATTAATTCCCATTTTATCAGAAACGAGTTTACAAGCACAAATTTTGATACCATTAGTAACAAGTCTAGTTTTTGGACTATGTGCATCAACTTTATTAGTATTATTGGTTGTCCCTGCTTTATACACTATTTTAGAGGATTTTGGTTTGACTAAGGTTTAGAAAGGGTTGTAGGAATTCAACTATAAAAAAGGTGGGCAAAGCGGTTTTCTTGCCCACCATTCCCAAAATATATTTCAAAAATATCTTCGTAGGGTGGGCAAGGGTTTATCTTGCCCACCATTTCACAAGCTATTTCAACCCTTCTACAATCTCTACTGTCTCTAAACTCACGGTGATTACCTTCTTTATGAGTTCCAGAATATATGTGTCATCTTCTCGATTAGGGTCGTTGACAATGCCA
>DAOVTJ010000023.1 GCA_030633165.1 Thiomargarita sp.
CAAACTGTTAAAAAAATTGGCAGTAAATTTGTATTTACCGATGGTCATGGAATTATGGCACTTTCAAATTATTATAATGACTTATCTGATCTTGATAAAATTTCTTGGGAAGTGATTGAGGCTCAATATTGGATGGATTTTCAGGATGGAAGACGCTTGAGACAATCGGAATTTCTAGTTTATAAAAAATTTTATTTGAATCTCATTCAAACTATTGGTGTTTACAATAACAGTATGCTTAATACTGTATGCAACCTAGTTAAAGCATTAGAATACCAACCCAGCATCCAAATAAAACCTAACTGGTTTTTTTAGAGGAGGATAGTATGATTCAATTCAAAACTGGAAATATCTTACTGGATGAATCAGATGCGATTGTTAATACTGTTAATTGTGTAGGGGTTATGGGTAAAGGTTTAGCTTTGCAGTTTAAAAAAGCTTATCCAAATAATTTCACTAAATATAAGTCTGCATGTGATAAAGGATTAATTCATCCAGGAAAAATGTTTATCACTCAACATCTGAACTTGACTCACACTCAGTGGGTTATTAATTTTCCAACTAAAAAGCATTGGAAAAATAATTCAAAAATTGATGATATTGAACACGGGTTAATAGATTTAATTGAACAAATTGAAGCATTAAAAATTAAGAGTATTGCAATTCCTCCTTTAGGTTCAGGACTCGGTGGTCTTGATTGGAATATTGTCAGGGATAAAATTGTTGAATCATTTAATGGTATTAATAATGTTGAAGTCATAATTTATGAGCCAAATGGCAATCCGAAAACTCAGTCTATGGTAATAAATACCAAACGACCAAATATGACAAGAGGAAGAGCACTATTAATTAAGCTTTTAGAGTTCTATTTATTTCAAGGGTATGAATGCTCAAAAATAGAAGTCCAAAAATTAGTCTATTTTTTGCAAGAAGCAGGAATTGATTTGAAGCTCAGATATAAGGCTTATAAATTTGGTCCTTATGCTAACAATTTGAATCATGTTTTAGAGCTCATTGATGGACATTTTATCACTGGTTTTGGTGATCGTGTTAATGTGTCAGAAATCAAGTTGATTAAATCATCTATAAAAGAAGCCGACTGTTTTTTAAAGAATGATAATGAGGCGATAGTATGTTTATCTCGAGTAGAAAAATTGATTTCTGGTTATGAAACACCTCTCAGTATGGAAGTTTTAGCGACAGTACACTGGATAATCAAGCACGAAAATTACGACAGTAATAATTATGATGGTATAAAAAATTTTATACAACAGTGGAATGAACATAAGGCGTCTTGGAAAGACACATACATTAAAAAGGCTATTTCCAGATTAGAATCAGAATGTTGGGTTTAAATGATTTTGATTAAACCCAACCTACTATGTCTTACGCACACATCAAATAATTAACAGAAACATCTTGCCCTAAGGTATATTTTTTAGTCAATGGATTATAGCTCATACCAATCATACCTTTTACTTCACCGCCAGCATCGCGTATCCATTGCGCTAATGTCGCGGGGCAAATGAATTTTGTATAATCATGTGTCCCTTTAGGTAAAAGTTTGAGAATATATTCTGCACCAATGATGGCAAATAGATAAGATTTAGGATTTTTGTTTAGGGTAGAAAAGAAAATTTTTCCGCCTGGTTTGATCAGGGTATGACAAGCGGTGACGACAGAAGCAGGATCTGGAACGTGTTCTAACATTTCCATGCATGTTACGATATCAAAACTACCAGGCTTTTCAAGTGCTAATTGTTCAACGGTGATTTGTTGATAATTAATTTTCAAGCCTGATTCATATAAATGTAATTTTGCCACACTTAATGGGGCTTCTGCCATATCAATGCCTGTCACACTCCCTGTTTGTGCCATACTTTCACTCAAAATTCCGCCACCACAGCCAACATCTAATATTGTTTTATCCTTAAAAGTACCAATTGCTTGCTCAATATACGCGAGACGTAAAGGATTAATCTCATGTAATGGTTTAAATTCACTTTCAGTATCCCACCAACGGGATGCTAATGCACTAAATTTTTCAAGTTCTTGATGATCAACGTTCATATTTAAAAAGCTGTTAAAAAAATTGTTGCCAATCCCAAAAGTGTCCCAAATCCGATAATATCAGTAATAGTGGTCAAAGTTACACCAGCGGCAAGGGCAGGATCAATGGATAAGTATTTTAAAAATATAGGAATAAGTACACCCGCGAAAGCGGCAAAACATAAATTAATTAGAAGAGCACTGCCAATAATTAAGCCTAATGTAATATTACTAAACCATAAGATAGTAATAATTGCTAGCACAATTGACCAGATTACACCATTTAAAAGCCCCACAGCTAATTCTTTTTTTAGTAACCAAAGGATATTTGTATTGGTGATTTGATCGAGTGCCATACCACGAATCACAATAGTTAAGGTTTGACTACCTGCAATACCACCCATACTGGCAACCACAGGCATCAAAATTGCTAAAGCAACCATCTGTTCTAAAGTGGCTTCAAATAAACCTATCACATAGGAAGCTAAAAATGCTGTTCCCAAATTAACACCTAACCATAACGCACGATCATGTGTTGTATTTAATATGGGTGCAAACATGTCATTATCTTCATCTAATCCCGCACTTCCCATCAAATTATGATCAGCTTCTGTGCGAATGACATCAACAACATCATCAATAGTGATACGCCCAACCAAAATACCCTGTTTATCTATCACTGGGGCGGAAAGTAAATCACGTTGTTCAAATAAAATGGCAACATCATGTGCTGATAAATGTGCTGAAATCGCTTCTAAATTCGTAGACATCACTGTTTTGACGAGTAATGTTGGACTATTAATTAATAAATCTGTTATTGATAATACTCCACGATAACAGTTATTTTTGTCTACCACCATCAATACATCTGTTTTTTCTGGCAATTGACGAAAGCGGCGTAAATAACGTAGCACCATTTTTAGAGTCATTCTAGTGCTTACTGTTAAGACATCAGTATTCATTAAACCACCAGCCGAATTTTCAGGATAAAATAAAACCTGTCTTAAACGCCGATAGTCTTGCATCTCCAATGTTTGTAAAACTTTTTCAACGAGTTCATCAGGCAAATCTTGCAAAACATCTACTGCATCATCAGTCTCCATGCTTGCCACAGCAGCCGTGATTTGGCTGGGTAACATCTCTTGCATTAATTCGCCACGTACGCCATCACTTAAATGGGGTAATACTTTTGCCTGTTTGACAGATTGCCATAATTTATCGCGTAGCTGTTGTGGCAATGATTCTAAACTATCCGCAATTTCAGAAGGATGTAATTTTTCAACCAGTTCTTTAATTTCCGCCCTAGAGTCAAGAGCATCATGTAAAATGTCTAAAGGTGTCATACTTGGATATTAAGCGTTTCCAATAATTCCAGGATATCAGCTTGAGAACCCGTTTTCATAATTTTATTAGCGATATGTGTTAATTTTGTTAGATTACTATTAATAAT
This sequence comes from Thiomargarita sp., assembly GCA_030633165.1. Taxonomy (GTDB): domain Bacteria; phylum Pseudomonadota; class Gammaproteobacteria; order Beggiatoales; family Beggiatoaceae; genus DAOVZS01. Next base: position 3,500 of record DAOVTJ010000023.1, read on the forward strand.
AATTTGTTTAACTTCTAAATAAGATTCTGGATTGACACTGAAGGTACGTAAGCCTAATCCAAGTAATAATCGGATATAACGGCTATCACTCGCCATTTCACCACACATACTAATGGGCTTACCCGCTTGATTAGCAGCATCAATACTCATTTTTATTAAACGTAAGACGGCTGGATGTAAAGGATTATATAAATAATTGACAGCTTCATCATTTCGATCAATAGCTAAAGTATATTGAATTAAATCATTTGTACCAATAGATAAGAAATCTATATGAGGCATTAGAAAATCCATACAAATCGCCATCGCCGGTACTTCCAGCATTACTCCAATTAGCATTGCAGGATCGAATTCGATTGATTTCTCACGAAAGTCATTTCTAATATTTTCAATAATTTTCTTAACTTGCACAATTTCTTGCAAATCACACACCATGGGTATCATCATACGCACTTTTCCAAAAGCGGAAGCACGTAAGATCGCACGTAATTGAGGCTTAAATAGTTTTTGATCTTTTAAACAAAGTCGAATTGCTCGCAAGCCAAGCGCAGGATTTGTAGCCACGCCTTCATGATAACGACTATCAGTAACCTGTTTATCTGCGCCAAGATCAACGGTACGTATTGTCACTGCTTCACCTTTTAAAGCATGAAGAACTTGCCTATAAGCTTCAAAATGTTCTTCTTCTTTTGGTGGTGCAACTCGATTCATAAACAAAAATTCTGTCCGATATAAACCTATTCCCTCACCGCCAACACGTTGAACCGTTATCATATCTTCTGGAAATTCAATATTGATATCTAAGGTAATAGGGATACCATCACGAGTTATGCTGGGTGAACTTTTTATTTTACCTAATGCCGCACGATAACGTTTTTCATCATACTGACGCATTTTATAGTAATGTAAACTACATTCATCTGGTTCAACGAGTATAACGCCCCTCGTGCCATCAATAATCACCGTTTCATTTGGCTGAATATAAGGGCTCGCACGGTGTAATCCAACAATAGCAGGAATGGCTAGGCTACGGGCTAAAATAGCGGTATGTGAAGTGGTGCCACCATATTCTGTCGCAAAAGCAAGAATGCCATGATGTCGCATCAATACAGTATCGGCAGGGCTCAAGTCATCTGCTAAAACAATAGCGTGCGATAAGTCTTTGACAGCTAAATCGAATGAGGGATCAGGATAGCCCCGTAAAATACGTTGTATTCGTGTGACAACTTGTTTAATATCATCTTGACGGGCTCTTAAATAGGGATCATCAATTTGTTCAAATCTTTGCACAATGGTTTCACATTGTATTTTTAATGCCCATTCAGCATTGCATTGATGTTTATAAATCAAATCTCTTGGTATTTGACTTAATAAACTATCATCAAGCATTAATAAATGAGCTTCAATAAATCCAGCAATATCAACCGTTGAATCTTTTGGAATACGAGCCGATATTTCTTGTAATTGTTCACGGGCTAAGCTGTGGGCATTTTCAAACCATAATATTTCTTCATCAAGATGTTGTTTAGGTAAACAATATTCGCTGATCTCCAAGGGTTCATGTTTAAGAATATGGACTTTTCCAATCGCGATGCCTTTAGATACGCCGAGACCATGTAGGGTTAAACTCACTCTTCTTCTCCAAAACCGTTTTGTATCAGTTCACATAATCGTTCCATTGCATTTTTTTCATCAGCACCACTAATAATTAATTCAATTTCTGTTCCTTTCGCAGCGGCTAAGAACATTATGCCCATAATGCTTTTAGCATTAACTTGTTGTTGTTTGCATTTCACATCTATTTTGCTTTCAAAAGAGGAAGCTAGTTTGACCAATTTGCTCGATGCTCGTGCATGTAAGCCTAATTTATTAATAATAAAAAGCGTTTGTGTCAGCATATTTTTTATCAATTTCCAAGAAGAACATTAATATTTAATACGCCTTCTCTGCCCCCAGACATAGCCTTTTTGGCTAGTGTTTCTAAATCAGATGAGGAATAATTCATAATTTTCATTAACATCGGTAAATTTACCCCAGATATGATACGTACGGGATAATGAGGCAGCAAACTACAGGCAATATTGCATGGTGTTGCTCCAAAAAAATCAGTAAGTACTAAGACACCGCTCCCTTTATTCAGGTAGCGACAAAAAATCTCCGCATGATAACAAAATGCAAGTGGATCATTGTCATGACGAATGGGTAAGGCTTTCACCTGTAAAGGTAATGTTGGACCCAGTATTCGCCGTAAACTTTCTAATAAACTTGAACCAATATCATCATGGGTAATCAGTAAAATACCTACGCTCATATTGATAGTTCTCGATGTTGCACCAATACAGCACAATTATCTTGATTAAAATGCTGAGCTAATTGCTCAGCCAAATAAACGGATCGATGCTGTCCACCAGTGCAACCAATGGCAATTGTTAAATAACTACGATTCTCAGCCTCAAATTGGGGAATCCAAGTTTTTAAAAAACTAATTAAATGCTCGCGCATCTGTTGTACCTTAGAATCTCCCTGCAAAAAATTTATAACAGGCTTATCATAACCTGTCAGATGTCTAAGTTCTGTGTTCCAATGTGGATTAGGTAAACAGCGCACATCAAAAACAAAATTGGCATCATTAGGAATGCCATGCTTAAAACCAAATGATTGAAATAACAATGAGAGTCCTTGCGTTTTCCCTAATCCTAGGTGTAATCGGATTATATCTCGCAATTGATGGACATGCATTTGGCTTGTATTTATACGAATATCAGAATTTTTAGCTATGGGTTCAAGTAATTCGCGCTCATGTTGAATAGCTTTCGCCAAAGAAACATCTGGTGTTGTTAAAGGATGTTTACGACGGGTTTCACTAAAACGTTTAATAAGTACAGCATCATCCGCCTCAAGATAGATGACTTGAGAAGGAATTTTTGTTTGTTCAAATTTTTGCAATAAAGTTGCTTGCATTGTGCGAGCATCTATACCAAGTACAACCCATTCTTGAGTTATCCCTAATTCTTTTGGATGTTTTTTCGCAAAAATAGATAATAATCCAACAGGTAAATTGTCAATGCAATAAGCTCCCATATCTTCTAAGCTATGTAAGGCTATGCTTTTACCTGCTCCTGATAAACCTGTGATTATTATGAGTTTCATAAATTCCGCTATAATTGGCGAAGATATTTTTGTTGAGTGATGGTTTTCAATGAGATGAAAACCATCAGGTAGACTACCAGATCAGATACTTTTTAATACCTATAATGTTCTGGCTTATAAGGACCTTCAATTTTCAGATTGAGATACTTTGCCTGTTCATCTGTCAAAGTTGTCAAATGCGCTCCGATGCGTGTCAAATGCATACGTGCCACTTTTTCATCAAGATATTTAGGCAGAACATACACTTTATTGTCATAATCCTTATGATTATTCCACAATTCTATTTGTGCTAGCACTTGATTTGTAAAGGAATTCGACATAACAAAACTAGGATGTCCTGTGGCACAGCCTAAATTAACTAATCGTCCTTCTGCAAGCAAAATCAAGCGTTTTCCATCTGGGAAAATAATATGATCAACTTGAGGCTTAATATTATCCCACTCATATTGACGTAATGCAGCCACATCAATTTCAGAGTCAAAATGCCCAATATTACACAAAATGGCTTGATCCTTCATTTGCTTGGCATGTTCATGTGTTACAACATTGACATTACCTGTGGTTGTGACAACAATATCTGCCTGTGGGGCGCCTTCTTCCATAGTGATAACCCTATAGCCTTCCATTGCAGCTTGTAAGGCACAAATAGGATCAATTTCTGTCACTAACACCGTTGCTCCTAAGCCACGAAATGCTTGCGCACACCCTTTACCGACATCACCATAACCCACTACAACGCACACTTTACCTGCTATCATCACATCTGTTGCACGTTTAATGCCATCCATCAAAGATTCGCGACATCCATATAAATTGTCAAATTTGGATTTTGTCACAGAATCATTAACATTAATAGCAGGTATTAATAATGAACCCTCGCGCATCATTTCATAAAGGCGGTGGACACCAGTTGTGGTTTCTTCAGAAACTCCCTTCACATCTTTCAACAATTCGGGGTATTTTTCATGCATGATTTGGGTTAAATCACCGCCATCATCCAAAATCATATTGGGACGCCAGCCCTCTGGTCCAAAAATGCTTTGCTCAATACACCACAAAAATTCTTCTTCAGTTTCCCCTTTCCAAGCAAATACAGGAATATTTTGATTAGCGATTGCAGCTGCAGCATGGTCTTGAGTTGAAAAAATATTGCATGAAGACCAACGTATCTCGGCACCCAAAGCGATCAAAGTTTCAATTAACACCGCTGTTTGTATCGTCATGTGCAAACAACCCGCAATACGTGCCCCTTTTAAAGGCTTATCATCACCATATTCTGTTCGCAGTTGCATCAAACCTGGCATTTCCGTTTCTGCAATAGTAATTTCCTTATGTCCCCATGTTGCAAGATTCATATCTGCAACTTTATAATCAGGTTTTAAATTAACGATTTGGGCACTCATGTTGTCTCCTTAATAAAAAAAGTATTGTTCATTCTTATATTCCAGCGGCTTCACGCAAAATATCCGCTTTATCGGTACGTTCCCAAGTAAACTGCGGCTCTTCACGTCCAAAATGTCCATAAGCGGCTGTTTCAGCATAAATAGGACGCAATAAATCCAACATTTTAACCAATCCATGAGGGCGTAAATCAAAATGTTCACGTACCAATTGAGTCAAACGGGATCCATCAATGACACCTGTTCCAAAGGTTTCCACCAAAATTGATGTCGGTTCTGCAACGCCAATGGCGTATGATACTTGAATTTCACAGCGTGCTGCTAAACCTGCGGCAACGATGTTTTTCGCCACATAACGAGAGGCATAAGCAGCTGAACGGTCAACTTTTGAAGGATCTTTACCCGAAAACGCACCGCCACCATGTCTCGCCATGCCACCGTAAGTATCTACAATGATTTTACGCCCAGTTAATCCACAATCACCCATAGGTCCACCAATCACAAAACGACCTGTTGGATTTATATATAGTCGCGTATTTTTATCAAACCATTCCGCAGGCAAAACAGGTTTGATAATTTCTTCTCTCACCGCCTCTTGTAAATCTTTCAATTCAATTTCTGGCGCATGTTGAGTCGAAATAACCACCGCATCAATACCTACTGGTTTTCCATCACTATAGCGAAAAGTAACTTGACTTTTAGCATCAGGACGTAACCAAGGCAAAGTCCCATTATGACGTAATTCTGCATGTCGTTTCATTAAACGATGGGCATAAGTAATCGGTGCAGGCATCAGGACTTCAGTTTCATTAGTTGCATAGCCGAACATTAAGCCTTGATCACCGGCGCCTTGTTCATGATTCTCTGATTCATCCACACCTATTGCAATATCGGCAGATTGTTTACCAATTGCTGACATGACAGCACAGGATTCCCAGTCAAAACCAACATCTGAACTGTTATAGCCAATTTTTTTCACCGTGTCACGTACTATTGTTTCAACATCAATTTGGGCGTTTGTTGAAATTTCACCGGCAACAATGACCATACCAGTTTTGAGTAAAGTTTCACAAGCCACACGTGCATTAACATCTTGTGTTAATAAGGCATCTAAAATGGCATCAGATATTTGATCAGCCATCTTATCAGGATGTCCTTCTGAAACAGATTCTGATGTAAAAAGCAAGGTTTCAGACATAAAATCCTCTTTTTAGATAAATGATTAGGAAGGCATTTTAACATAAAGCTATTAAAAATTAGAGATTACCACTCATCACTCAAATTCAACCACTTATCTTATAAGGATATGAGAATTTATTTTTTAGTCCTTATAATTAGAATATTAAATACTAAATTAATAACACTCAATAACAACATGAAAACACAATCTGGATTTAGTATAATAGAATTGATAGTCGTTGTTACGCTTATCGCGGTTTCAGCTAGTATAATTTTACCTGGTATACAAAACATGTATATCAGTAGTCGAATAACATCTAAAACAAATGACTTAATTGTTACACTTAATTATCTGAAAACTAATGCGATGACACGTCCTAATGCAGGCTTACAACTTATACCTGCAACGACTGGATGGAGTCATGGTTGGCAAGTTGAACAGAAAACAGATACACCGCCAAATAAAATCGTTCAAATCTTTGAGTTTGGAAATGATCAAGTCAACATTAATCTCGTTGATTCTGCAGGAAGTAGTATTACAACACCAGTGGTTTATTTGTCAAGAGGTAGAGTACAACAGACTATTGGTTATAATTTCTTAATTTGTAGTACAAAATCTTTAATAGGACGAAGGATAACAATCGATCATAGGGGTACAATTTCAACAGAACATTGCGCGTTGACAGCATCTGGGGAATGTCCTGGTAATTGTACTTAAACCAAAAAGGTATTAATAAAAATGTCTCGGAAATTAGAAGGAGGGTTTTCCCTATTAGAAGTCTTAATTGCCATGCTTATTCTGTCAATTGGTTTATTGGGGATAGCTGGATTACAAATAAAAGGGCAACAATATAATCACGTGTCTTATTTACGGACGCAAGCCATTTTTCTAGCCTATGACATTATGGATAGAATGCGGGTTAATTCCTATTATTACTTGGATCCTGCTTTACCAATTCTGCCAGATGATCCCACTAATCCGAATCCTAAGCTTGGTCCTGTTCAAGATGGGAGTTATGCCATGACCCCAACATCATTGCCAACTATGACGACAGATTGTGATACTGCTACCTGTGATTCACATGAATTAGCTATCTTTGATTTGGTGAGTTGGAATGCATTGGTTCATGAGAATTTGCGAAATCCAAGGGTGACAATAGAAAGATTTCCCACGACTACAAAACCTGTAGAAGAATATACAATCATAATAGAATGGAAAAGTATCACTCAACCTGGTACTTATGATAAACAAGAATGGAAATTTACACCATGACTGATCTCAAACAACAGGGCTTTACCCTCATTGAAATCATGGCTGCTGTCTTGATCAGTTCGATTTTAATGCTCGGTGCCATGCAAATGTTCATTAACACGAAACAAACGTATGATTTGCAAAGTCAAATGGCTAAAATGCAAAATAATGCCCGTTTTATCATGGATGAGTTGACTCGTGAAATACGTATGGCAGGGTATTTTGGATGTAATGCGACTCCTCCCGTAACCACAGCAGCGACACCTATTACTGTTACTGAACTATTAGGCACGACTGATGGGACAACACCTATTACCATTAATGACAAACCGTATCCAGCTAGTGATACTTTAGTCATAAATTCTATTGCACATCAACGATTTGTTATTGATGAAAACACTGATTTTACTGCTGGTAGTCAGAAAATTATTTTAGAACCTAGCAGTATTTGGCCTCAAGACGGTGATGATGTCATTATTCGTGATTGTACTGGTGAAGTTTCTTATGTCGTGGATGGAAATCCTTCTATACCAACAGCAACAACGACCACCAACCCATCTGCTAATGCAGAGGTTGATTTTACTAGTATTTTTGATTCCACAGTGCCTAGCACAGAGATAAAATACACTCAGCCAATAGATATTTTTATCGGACCTTTAGCTGTTGCTTATATGGTAGAACCCACGCCAGATGGGGAATTAGCTCTTTATCGGTGTTATGATAATAGTAGTGAAATTGGTACAACTACTTTTTGTCAAGATACTGATGACAAAGAACTGCTTGTGAGAGGGGTTATGAATATGCAGATACGTTATGGTATTGATACCGATCCTCCTGGTACCATCACCAACCCTGAATATAATATACCCAATTTTTATACCACACCAAGGGTTCTCGATCTCACAGCAAACGAAAGATTAGTGTCTGTACGTATTACCTTATTAATGCGTACGCCAGAACGTCGTTTTGATTTTAAAACATCAACCCAAAGAAGTTTTAAGCTTGATCCTGATCTTGACACAAGTGATACGAGCTGGGGAGTCGATATATACGATCCGCGTATTCATAATCCTAGTATTGAACGGGCTTATCGTCATCGTCTTTTTACAACTGTGGTTGGCGTTAGACAGAATATATACAACTAGGGGTCAATATTATGAAAATAACAATACAAAAATCCGCACCTAAACAAAAAGGAGCGATATTATTATTATCTCTCATAATTTTGCTTGTCATGACCTTGTTAGGCATGAGTGCTATGGATTTAACGCAATCAGAAATGCAAATTGTACAAACAACAAAGGATTATAATCTTGCATTTCAAGCAGCTGAAAGTGCTTTGAATGACGCTCGCAATAAGTTGATTACTGTGAGTACGACATTAAGTCATGAAGAAATTAAAGAATATGTCTATGAATTGGAGGATGGTTTGACAAATGGTTTGTCTGTTGCACCTCTTCGAGATTCACGTATTATTCAAGTATCAGGAGAGAAACTTATTACAGATACAGACGTCATTCCACAAACAAGTACAACTATAATGGGGGTTTATGACAATTATATCGATACAACCCCAATTGAATGCACAATAACATGTCCTATTGCATGCACAACAGACGCTTCTGGAGACGTTTGCGAAGTTTCAGATAAAACAATTGTTAATAATATCACTACAGATGCTAATAATAATGTTGTCTCGAGTTCTTTACTAATCAGTAGGGTGATGCTGAAAAACCCAGCAGAGACAGATCCCAGTAATTATGAATATGTGATTATTATGGAAAGTATAGGCAGAAGTGGTTCATTCAATGGGGAACATTATGCCGAAGCTAAGCTCGTTCAAACAATGGATATAAATTAAATCTGAGGTGAAGAGGCAAAAATCAATAAAAAGAGTTTCACTCAACCAATAGAGGTTATTTAAAAATTAGTATGTCTTCATTTTTAGTAGAAGCCAATTTTCAACCAGACTCCCATAAAAGGAGAGAATCATGAAACATTTACGCATATTGTGTATCTCTATCGTGGTAACACTAAGTGCAGGTTTATCCTTGCCAGTGTTTGCCAGCGATATCGAGATGTATTTTAGTAGCGGTACTATGCCCGGTGATACCAATATCTTATTTATGATAGATAACTCGGCAAATATGGAAGATAGTACCAGTCTGACCCGGCTTGATAAGGTAAAAGACGGTTTATTGTTGGGACTGAAACGTCTTGAAGAGGTGAGAAATCTCAACGTTGCCATTGGACGCTTTACACAAATTGGAACTGATCCCAATACACCGATTATCTTTCCGTTCACGCCTATCCAAGAAGCCTTATCATCTAGCGATAAAAGATCGATTGCTGCTGGTATTGAGAGTGGCGATGATGATGCGGTGCAAGCGACTGGCGGTGAGTTGAAGTTAAATAATACAGAACTTTCACTAGTTACAACAACAGATGATAATCCAGGTCCCATTTCTTCTGCTCTAGGTGCTGGTGGTTACACAGCTGAAATTGTTCAAAGTCGTTCTGGTAACACTTGGACTTATACAGCAACAAAAGGAACAGCTTCAAGTAAAAAACTACAATCATTAGAATTTCCGAATTGTGCGGGAACGTCTTCAGATACAAATTTTTCTGATAATGGCACATCACTCAAATGGACAAATCCTTCTATTGCTAGTGAAACAACGATTACAGTGGAATTTACTCTTGATGCTGATTATGTAGCAACTTCTGTTACTGTTTCAGCTACAGATGTCGATGACACTACAGGTACAGCGACCATTAATGGACCTGATTGTAGTACAGAAGATTCTGACGGCACCATCCCTACTGTCCAAAAAATTGGATTACGATTTACTGATCTAGATATTCCACCTGGTGCTATTATTGAAAGTGCCACAATTGATTTTGTCAGTGCTGGGGCAGCCCTGGCTGATACACTGAATATTAAAATTGAAGATAGTGCTGATACTGTAGCATTTAGTACAGCAAATGATATTGAAAATCGCACCCTTAGCACAGCAGTTAATTGGATCACCGGAGCTTGGGTAGCAGATACCACATACAGCAGTCCTGAAGTCAATACATTGGTAGATACTGCTGTAAATCGTAGTAGTGGTACCGCATGGGCATGTGGTAATAGCCTTGCATTCATAATCACTGGAGATGATGATACAGAACATCAAATCAAATCTTATGAAACATCGGGTTCTGCGCCGATTTTGAATGTTGAATACAGCTTGCCAACAGGTACTGTGGATTGTTCAGGTATTGCATTAGTTTCAAATATATCACCAGTAGAAAAAGCAATTGAACGTTTGGCCGTTCCAGATAGCGCAAGTACGACACCACCTCTTCTTGAAGGAATAACAGAGGCAGGTAACTATTTCACGGGCGGAGATGTTGTTAATGGACTGGACCGTTCTGATAATTCCCTATATTTTATTAGTAATGCTGATACCCACACTGGGGGCTTTTCTGCAGCTGCGAATGAGTGTCAAGAAGTTATCAAAAGCGAAAATGGCAATAAGCAAATGATTTGTCATATTCCTCCAGGTAATCCAGCGAATGCACACACCATTTCAATTTCAACAAATGCATGGTCTGCTCATGAAGCTCATGGAGATACTGATGGCGCATGTGGTAGTGATGCTTGTGCAGCAGAAGAAATTGATGACACGACGGTGACATATAGTTGTGACGGTGAAGTACCCGCTTCAACGGAAGAAATGACGATTTGTGATAATGGGACAACAACTGACATACTGATTAGTGCTTGGTCTACCAAAAAGGCAGCAGGTGCTTTACCAGGGCCATGCCTATCGGATTACACTATTCCAGCTGATGCCAAGAAAATAGACATTTGTCATTATCCACCTGGTAATCAGGATAATGTTCATGTGATTAATATCAGTGTAAACGCACTCAAGACACATTTATCACATCATAACGATTCTATTTATCAAGAAAAGTATGGTTGTGATTATAATCCTAGAACAACGGCTAGTGCATCAACTAGTACAACTTGTCAAACTGATATCTTTACGGGAAATAATTGCATAGTCTTACTGCCAGGAATTGGGCAAACTGTAACAACAGCGATTACTGACAAAGTCAGGAGCTTATCAGGTGATGATGTTAATACGGCTGTAATTGGTATTGATGTGACCGCTGATGAAAAAGACGAACTTGATACGATAGTGGAGGCTAGTCATCCTGATAGCGCTGCTCAAAATATTGCAACATCTGATGCTATAGCACAGGCTGTTGTTCAAAGTATTTCAGATTGTTTTGGTGGCGAAAGCGTCGGAAATGGACCTGTTTTTTCCGCAACAGTTTCTGAAGACCGCTTCAACCCAGGCACACACAATTCTGAAGTCTATTACGTCTTTAGCCAACCTACTTCAAATGAATTATGGAATGGAAATCTAAAGAAATTTTACTTGCTAGGTAATGCAGTTTGTGAAGAAAACCCAAGTGACGGTATTTGTCCTTCAGATAAAAACTTGTTTGACAGTGGATATGGTGCTTTGGGTGATGAGTATATCCTTGTAGAAAAGGATGGCGCAGGTAGTCTATTACACTCTAATTCTCGCAATATAGTTGCTTATGTCAATACCGATTCAAAAACAGTTCAATCGGTGACTGCAACAACGACAACAGTGGAAGCCGTCTTAGGTGAATTAATCAAGGATTCGACAGTAGCAGTAGCCGAACAAGAAGCTGATAATATTAAAATCAACAATGGCATGCTAGGTGTAGATACCTATGGTGATGATCCTACAGTGGATCGAAGCTGGTTATTTGCTGATACATTACATAGTAAAGCTGAGGTTGTTAATTATAGAAAGGCTGAGGCTGATCCTGCGACAGATGCAGTAACTGGTGTATTAGTGGGTACAAATGATGGTTTTGTCCGCCTATTTGATGGAAATACTTTAGCAGAGAAATGGGCTTTTATACCCGAACAATTATTAGATCAGCAAAAAGGCTATGTTTCTAATAACTGTGGTGGTGCAGCACATAGTTGTTATGGTGTTGATAGCACACTGAGTGTTTTGGTCACCGATAATGGTATTGATGGTATTGATACTTCAGATACTGACGACTCAGTACGTGTATTGTTTGGTTTGGGTCAAGGGGGTACTGGATTTTATGCCTTAGATATTACAGACTTCGATGCTGTTCCTGAAGTTATGTGGTATTTGGATGAGACTACACCAGTAGATGGTAGTGATGCTATTTTTGGTCAATTAGGACAAACTTGGAATGCACCAGTAGAAGCAATAGTCGATGCGAGTTATTGTAGCGGATCGGTATTTTGTAAAATGATGTTGCTTTCAGGTGGCTATGATATTGCTCAAGATGGCGGAACTTATGGATTTAAATTTGGTGATAGCAGTCAAGGTAAGGCACTTTACATGCTAGATCCTCTTGCATCAAGTGATGCTAGTGTATACGAAACGGCTTTTACTGATAAGAAAGCATCAACACCGATGACTTATGCCATTGTCTCTGAAGTGACAACACTAGATGAGAATAAAAATAACATCATTGATACCCTTTATATGGGTAATGTGGGTGGCGAAATCATACGGGTTGATTTGACAGATACAAATCATACAGCAAGTGTTGATCTTGTCGCACAGCTCTCGACAGATGATAGCGATGCGGATGTATTATCAGCCGATGAACGCAGTTTCTTTGAACCAATTGAAGTATTGAGAACAAGAATCGGTGATTCTAAAGTTAATGTGGTGGTTGCCTTAACAGGAACACTCCCTGCAGCTTCAGCACAAGATTATCCCGTTGAAGATAAACTGTATGTGTTTATTGATGATAAGAGCACAAGCACTGTTGTTACTGATGATAGCAATACACTACATCCAGTCGTTCGGGACAATTACAGTTATTCTAGTGAGAATTTTGAAAATCGTTTAACTGAAATAGATGTTGAGGGTTGGGTTCTCTCATTAGGACTTAATGAAATGGGTGTCGGTACACCTGTAATCTTACGAGATGTGCCAGAAGCTGGGATAAATAGTGTATCTTTTAACACTTTCAATACAGATACATCAGAATCCAGATTGTATATGGTTAATCTCCTTAATGGTGATCCAGTTGTTGCGAAAAATGCAGTAGGTATTTTTGAATTAAACAAAGCAATAACTGACGATGATGCCGGTGCTGATGATGCGCGTTACCAAACATTGAGCAATAGAGCCCTTGGTGCGCCACAAGTTGTCAAAAACTCGGATGGGACTTCTAGATTGCTAACAGCAGATGGTCTTTTAAAATTACCAGGTGCAGCAAATCCTCTTCCTAAAATCACGCCAGCCAATTGGATGCAAATCTATTAATTAAGTACAACTCACCCACTTAACTGTGGGTGGAGTAAACTTAATCCTTTCTATATTATTACTTGGAGTTCGCCATGCGAGCTCCTTTTTTTTTCCCTTTTATCCCTCAAATACCACCTTTCATCCTATTTATCCCTGAAAATACCTTCCTTTGTCCTAATAATAAGTAATATAATAAATATCATTATCGACGCTAGAGCGTCGCCACTGCATTCCCACGCTGGAGCGTGGGAACGAGGTAAAATACCACCTTTCATCCTATTTCTCGTTCCCACGCTCCAGCGTGGGAATGCCTAACACAACGCTCCTGCGTTGTAGGACGCAGCGCGTCCTTTGTTCGCACATGTTTCTCGTTATGACGCTGGCGGGAACGAGGTAAATTTTCTTTCTAACGGTGATTAACATGTATATATTTTGTAAGATCCAATTTTTCAATCAACATAGGAGATAAATCATGAAACATGTACGCATATTGTGTATATCTATCATGGTAACTCTGGCATCAGGCTTAACCTCGCCAGTGTTTGCAAGTGATATTGATATGTTTTGGGATAGCGGCTATGAAGCTGATATAACCAATGTCTTATTTATGATAGACAATTCTGCTTTGATGACAGAAGCGACGACTGGGAGCACAGATACTCGCCTTGATGTCGTGAAAGAAGGCATAGTGGACGGGCTTAAACTCCTTGTAACTCAAAGTAATCTTAGTGTAGCAATTGGGCGGTTTACACAAGATGGGACTGATGCCTCTCCAAATACGCCTATACTTTTTCCGTTTACACAAGTTCAAACAGCTTTGGAGCTCATTGGTGATAGTAGAGCTATTGCTGTTGGTATTTTGAGTAGCAATGATGATGCGATGGAAGCTGTGAGTGGCAGTACTGTGAGTAGTTTAGCTGATACTGTACTTCAACTGGATAAAGAGGAGGTGATTGGATTCCAGACAGTTTCAAGTAGTGCTGTCGCACAGTACCAGGGTATCATTAGTCTTGCTCGCAATGATAATGTTTGGTCTTATAGTGTTCAATATATTGGCGGAAATAAGAGCTTGGTTTCATTAGACTTTTCTGCACTAACCTGTTTTGGAGATTCACCTGATGTCAGCGTCAATGGTGTTGCTCAGGCAGGGCTGGTATGGACTGGTAGTAGTGCTAGTAGTGCTGATGACTTTATCGTTTCCTTAACTTATGATAATCAGTATGCTTCAACAGATCAGACGATTCGTGCTACAGATGCACTCACTAGTTATACAGATTTTTCAATAAAAGGTCCAGATTGCATACCTACTTCTGATTTGACAGATACAGCCATAAATCCTCAAAAAATAGGGATCCGATTTACTTCTGTAGATATCCCGCCAGGCGCA
>DAOVTJ010000051.1 GCA_030633165.1 Thiomargarita sp.
CATCAGTAAGAGGTGTACCATTAATATAACGTGATTGCCCTTGTTCAATTTGAGGGTAAATACCATGTACCAATACTATCTGTATACCCAAACTACTAAGTAATGCAATATCATGAATCATATATGAAAAATTGGGGCTTTGTACAGCCTCACTGTCAAAAGAAATGACGAAAGTTCTCCCATGATGAGCATGGATATAAGGTGCGGCATTACGAAACCAATCAATAAATGGTGCATTTACTATAGTCATTTGAAATAATTAAATTGACGAATACTAAAAAACGGTTAATAATTTTATTTAACAACTTTCTTTTTAATGGAAACAAGATATACAATGATAATTAAAACACGGAAACCACCAAAAGTGCCTCGTTATAATGAGCGAGACTCATTATCTCGTTTGAGAGAAGAAAATACTCGTTTGAAAACGGATATTACACGATTGCGAATTGAGAAAGCAGAATTACGAGAACAAAATTCACAATTACGAAAAGAAAAATCACAATTACAAGAAGAATTGTATTTGACATCCGAAGAACTCAATGAGATACAAAATATATCTGAATTCAAAGATATTGAACTTGCAAAAAATAATGTGTTGTATCATATTTTGCAAGAAGAGCATTTACGACTTCATTTTGAATGAGATAATATCTTATCTAAAGTGTTATGCTATAGAATTATTTGTAAAGGAATAACTTTGCGTTTTACTTACACTTTTTTATTTTATTTACTCATCCCTTTTGTATTATTACGCTTGCTATGGCGCGGTGTGTATGCACATGCTTATTGGCAACGTTGGCTAGAACGTTTTGGCATAAGCAAGATAAAACCAATTCAGCCAATGTGGGTACATGCCGTATCAATGGGAGAAGTGCAAGCTGCTGTATCACTCATCCAAGCTTTACGTGCCCGTTATCCTAATAACGATATACTAGTCACAACAATGACACCCACTGGCTCACAACGAGTACGTGCTGTTTTTGGTGATAGTGTATGGCATGTTTATTTACCTTATGATTTACCAGGAGCTGTGGCACGGTTTTTAACACGTATGCAACCACGTATACTCATTCTCATGGAAACTGAGTTATGGCCTAATTTATTATATGCCTGTCACCAAAAATCCATTCCCGTCATACTCGCCAATGCAAGACTTTCAGCTAGGTCAACAAGAGGATATCAACATATTGGTGGAATGGTACGAGAAATGTTGGACTGTGTAGTGGCAGTGGCAGCGCAAACGGATGTCGATGCAGCACGTTTTCTTGAATTAGGAGCAAAAACAACAAAAGTGCATGCTACAGGGAGTATAAAATTTGATAGCCATTTACCTGTTAATTTTCATGAAAAAGCAGAAAATTTACGCCACCAATGGGGGACAGAACGTGTTGTTTGGATTGCTGCAAGTACTCATGAGGGAGAAGAAGAAATCATACTGGATGTGTTTTATAAATTAAAACGAACCTTTAATCAATTACTCTTAGTCTTAGTACCCCGTCATCCTGAGCGGTTTAATCGCATTGCCACTTTAGTAAAACAGCGCGGCTTTGTTCTTGCCAGACATAGAAAATACGATGTTAATAAACAAACTGAGGTTTATTTAGGTGATACCATGGGTGATTTACCTTTACTTTACGCATCTTGTGATGTTGCCTTTGTTGGAGGCACTTTAGTACCTATTGGGGGACATAATTTACTGGAACCAGCAGCTGTTGGTTTACCTGTTATTATGGGACCTCATGTTTTTGAATGTGCTGAAATCTGTCGTCAACTATTAGAAGCACAAGCAGCCCAACAAGTGAAGGATGCAATACAATTAGCCAAAGCCGTTAATATGTATTTAACTGATGCAACACTTAAAAGGGAAACAGGGGAAAAAGGGCGTTTGTTTGTGCAAAAAAATAGGGGAGCATTGGAACGTTTATTGAAAATTATTGAAACTCAATTGATATAATAAATGTTTTGTATTATAATCAATAGCTTTTATTGAAGTTATGATAAACAACTTAAAGCATATTGAACCATTAGATCGTAAACAGATTCTCACGGAACTCCCAATGGCATCGCGACACTGTTTGGCAGGATTGGAAATCCTTGAACGTGTGGATTCTACTAATCATTATGCTTTAGCGCAACATCTGGCACCGTTTGCTTGTTTAGCAGAATATCAAACCGCTGGACGTGGACGACAAGGACGACAATGGGTATCGCCTTATGGTAGCGGACTATGTTTATCTCTCAAACAACATTATAGCACTTTAAATGAGTCACTAGCTGGTTTGAATATTGCATTAGCAGTCACAGTCACACGAATATTGCATGATTTGGGTATCACCAAGGTAGGTTTGAAATGGCCTAATGATATCTTGTGGCAAGGCAAAAAATTAGCAGGCTTATTATTAGAAAAACGTGGAAATGACGTTGTGATAGGAATAGGTCTCAATGTCAAAATGCCTGCTGTTGAGACTATCAGTCAAGCTTGGGTGGATTTATACACAATTTTTGAGGAACATGGTCTTAAAAAAATTTCACGTAATACTTTAGCATCACTGTTGATTGCACAATGTTTGGATACTTTGATACGTTATCCACAAATTGGCTTAGTCTCGTTTCTGAAAGATTGGCACAATTTTGATTTGAGCTATGGTCAACAAGTGACATTGAAATTTCCACAAGCGAATAGTATCACAGGTATCG
Source organism: Thiomargarita sp. (assembly GCA_030633165.1). GTDB lineage: Bacteria > Pseudomonadota > Gammaproteobacteria > Beggiatoales > Beggiatoaceae > DAOVZS01. The sequence goes on from DAOVTJ010000051.1 coordinate 2,701, forward strand.
CCTGTGGAATTGATGAACATGGGGCTTTGTTATTACAAGTAGGTCAACATCGACAGCATTATAATTATGGCGAGGTTAGTTTGCGATTATGATGCTTATGGTTGATATGGGTAATAGTACAATAAAATGGGCTTGTCTTGAAGATGAATATTTAAGTCTTCAGCAACGTATATTGTATCAAAATGATACATTAGATCAAGCGTGGAACACGCTTGATGTGCCTTCAGATGTTTGGATTTCTAATGTGGCAGGTCCTCAAAAAGCTGATGTCCTTAGTCAATGGATTAAAAGTCATTGGGGACTTCAAGCGACTTTTGTCGAAACATCTGATTATGCATGCGGGGTCAAAAATGCTTATGAGATTCCTAAACAATTAGGAGTGGATCGTTGGCTCGCTTTAATTGGTGCACACCAATTAGAGAATGGCTCTCTTTGTGTGGTTGATTGTGGTACAGCAATCACTTTGGATGTGTTATTTGCCAATGGTCATCATCAAGGTGGACTCATCATGCCAGGATTGACGAGTATGCATCAGGCTTTATTAAAAAATACCTATGCACTTGATAAAACTTTATACAAGCCCAACGAACAGACATTCTTAGCACACAATACACAAACAGGTATCAGATTGGGTACTCAATATGCGGTAATAGGTTTATTAGAGTACGTGATAAATACCTGTGAAAAAAAACAACTTAAACTAATAGTCACAGGGGGTAGTATACCGGCATTTGAGTCATTATTGCACATACCCTATCGGTATATTCCAGAACTTGTTTTACAGGGACTTAAAGCCGTTGCTATAGACTTTCAGAAAAAAAATGATAGGTTTAATTTTATGACAGATAAAATGCCAACGATTGTGATCGTAGATGACAGCGCAACGTCAGTGGCTCTATATCAGTTCAGCATCGAACCACTACCCGTTAATTTAATATGCTTCAAAGCTTCTGAAGAAGCATTATCATATTTGCAAGAACATCAACCTGATTTACTCTTATTAGATATAATTATGCCAGGTATGGATGGACTAACTTTATTAAAACAGTTACGTAACCTTCCACATCAAAAAGAAACTAAGGTAATTATGGTCACCTCAAAAGATTATGCCCAAGACCGTTCTGTTGCCAAGCAATTTGGCGCTATAGATTTTCTCATCAAACCTTTAGGATCTGAAAAAGTTCGTAAGGTCATTTGTAAATATGTTAATGTTAAATCCACCTAATCATGACTTCTGGTACATTGAATTATATACGTTTTTGGGGAGTACGAGGGTCTTACCCCGCACCATTTGGTAGCCACATGCGCGTGGGTGGTAATACCTCATGCGTTGAATTACAGGCAGATAATCATATCCTTATTTGTGATGGCGGTTCAGGTATTATTCCGCTTGGTCAGCATTTGATACAACAACAAGAGATCAAAGAACTCACAATTCTTCTTACCCATTACCATTGGGATCATATTTCTGGTTTACCGTTCTTTGTGCCAGCTTTTATACCAGGGTGGAAACTGAATTTTTATGGTCCTGGTGATAACCAACAAGAAATAGAGCAACGTGTTTCAGGACAAATGATTGACCCCTATTTTCCAATTGAAGCAGAAACATGGTTAGCAGATGTTCATTTTTTGCAAGCCCATAATAACCAACTTGAATATGGACCATTTAAAATAGAACCTTTTTTTGTACATCATCCTGGTAGCACTTTTGGTTACCGTATTCAAGTACATGATAAAACGATTATTTATGCATCCGATAATGAATTGCCATTTGTAGATAACTTTATGGGTGAACGCTTAAATAAAATGAAGCCTGATGAGTTGAAACTTTTTAAAGCGATGCAAATAGAAGAAAAGGCAAGATATATAGAATTAATTAACAATGCTCATATTTTTATCCATGATGCGCAATATACACCTGAAGACTATGCAAAAAAACGGGGTTGGGGCCATTCTTGTTATCTTGATACAACAAATTTTGCAATAGAGGCCAATGTTAAGCAATTATATTTATTTCATGTTGATCCCAATTATAATGATAATAAAGTAGAAGAGCTACATTGTAATACACTTAAATTTATTGATAAACATCAATCAAACATGGGATGTCACATTGCACGAGAAGGATTGATTGTTAGTATAGATAAATTATAGTTGTAAATAAAGGGAAAGAATGACTCTTTCCCTTTGTTTATTACTACATCAATAAGGTATAACCAAAATTCTCTTCAAAACGTTGTTTAAATTGTTCTGGTGTTACAGTATGATTTTGGGTACCATGATGTTCAACTTTAATAGCCCCCATCAGTGATGCCATTCGTCCTGTCGTGTCCCAATCAATATCTTTCATTAAACCATATAACAATCCACCTCGAAAAGCATCTCCACAACCTGTTGGATCATTAATTGCCGTTACTTTTGCACTAGGAATTTGGTAAGTGGTATCAGCAGTGTAAATCATAGACCCCGCTTCTCCCTTCGTGATAATCAATCCTTGTACCCGTTCTGCCACTTGTTGTTGCGAAAAACCCGTACGTTCCTCCATCAATTGCCATTCATATTCATTGACAATAACCCATCTAGCTTGCTCAATAAATTGTAATAATTCGTTACCATCAAACATGGGTAAACCTTGCCCAGGATCAAAGATAAAAGGAATATCTCTTTCAGCAAATTGTCTGGCATGTTGGATCATACCTTCTCGTCCATCAGGTGAGATTATGCCAATAGTCACCCCTTCAGCTTGAGAGATTTTATTATTTTGAGAAAAATTCATCGCCCCAGGATGAAAAGCCGTAATTTGGTTATCATCCATATCAGTGGTAATAAATGCTTGCGCAGTATAACTATGATCAATCGTGGTGAGATATGTACGTGGTATCGCACATTTATCCATCCATTCTGCATAAGGAGCAAAATCTTTTCCAACTGTCCCCATAGGCAACACATCGCCCCCTAACAGATTGAGATTATAAGCAATATTGCCCGCACACCCCCCAAATTCACGGCGCAAATCTGGTACCAGAAATGATACATTGAGAATATGCATTTGATCTGGCAAGATATGATGTTTAAATTTATCGTTAAATACCATAATGGTATCAAAAGCAAATGAGCCACAAATTAATGCAGACATATCAATTTTATCCTATAATATAACATTCATATTTATTATAATTACTTTAGTCTAAAATTGAAACAATAGGATGAAAGAATGAGAATTACTGAAAAACCATTACATGAATATCCTTGGTATCTTCGTCCACTTTTTTGGGCTCAAAAGAGAAAATACAAACATGTCTTAAAATCAGCATTACTTTGGGCAAGAATACCTAGATTATTTACAGCTGTAGCACTCTTTTATGGGGCATTAGAACGAAAAAACTCTCCACTTAATCCCGTTCTTCGTTCACTTGTTATTGTCAGAGTGTCACAAATTAATTGGTGTCATTTTTGCATTGATCTCAATTCTTCGATCTTATTAGAGAGAGCAGGTTCAATGGAAAAAGCAAGTGCTATAGAAAATTGGAAAGAAAGTGAACTTTTTGATGAAAAAGAAAAAATTGCTTTAGAATATGCTGAAGCGATCACCTATTCAGATCAACAGGTGAGTAACGAATTGATGGAGAAATTACATCTTTTTTTTGATGATGACACCATTGTAGAATTAACAGGACTCATTGCGTTTCAAAACCTATCAAGCAAATTCAATAGTGCTTTGGATGTGCCAGCCCAAGGATTTTGCCAAATACCACAAAAATGATCATTATAACCACTTTCCGAACTGCGGAAAGTGGTTGGCACCTAAGCTAGGTGTTAATACCTTGGCCTACGAGGACGTTCTTCTCTCGGACGTGCTTGATTAACTTTAAGGTTACGTCCTTTCACTAAACTACCATTCAAGGCTTTGATTGCCTCTTCAGCATCTGCTTGTTTTGCCATTTCAACAAAACCAAAGCCTTTTGACTGACCGGTATATTTATCGGTGATGATGTTTACGGTTGAAACTTCACCATATTCTGCAAATAGTTCGCCCATTTCATCTTCCGTCACACTGTATGACAGATTTCCAACGTATATATTCATCTATAGAACTCTCTTCAATGTGTGTTGTTCGGAAAAACACTATCGCATAAACAGCCACACAAATTAGACGATAATGATAATACTATTTATATACTCTTTGTCGAAATTTTTCAACTAGAGATCGTGGCCAAAGTTTTAACATCATGAAGCAAAATCCACAATATAAACCTATATTGTGGTTAATTTTAGAAAAACAAGGGCTATCATCGAGTCAATGCCATAAATAATCGCGGCAATTTCTCTGGTAAGGATTCTAACTGGTCGATAACAGTATAACGGCTTGCCCCAAAAATATCAGCTACATATTCATCAGCATTTGTATCTAAAGTAATACAATAAGTTGTAATACCCTGTCGCTCTAGCTCGTTTACCGCAGTGTGAGTATCATCTTTAAGATAACGAACATCTTGCACATCAATGTCTGAAGGTTCCCCATCGCTTAACACCAGCAATAATTTTTTCTCTTCACGACGTTCTACCAGATAGCGCCCTGCGTGGCGCAGCGCTGCACCCATACGAGTAGAATAACCCGCCTTCATTGCAGCTAGTCGGCTTTTGGGCAGATCGCCCCAATGTTCTTTAAATCCTTTAAAGTGAGTATAACGCACTTCATGCCGCGTATTGGATGCAAAACCAGCAATAGCAAAGGGATCACCCAAAGCCTCTACTGCCCAAGCTAACATAGAGACAGATTCTTGACTTAATTGCAAAATACTGCTTTTTCCCCCTTTTGCTGTATCATTAATAGATTCAGAAAGATCCAATAACAACAATACTGCGATATTCCTTCCATCCTTTACATGGCTTTGGTAAATGCGAGTATCAGGTACACTACCTGCACGAAAATCAGTCATTGCACGAATGAGTACATCTAAATCTAACTCATCACCTTCATGTTGATAACGCACCCGCTTACGTTTTTGAGGTTTGAGCAAATCGACTATTTTTTTTAACCGTTTAGCCAATAATTGATGTTTTTCCAACAATTGGTCGATATGTCGGGGATCGCCAGGAGATTGAATACCCTCGTACACAGTCGCCCAATCAGGACGATAACCTTGAATTTGATAATCCCACTCAGGATAGTGTTGCGGTGGCAGGATATCCTCTTCTTGTTGCTGAATCTGTTTATGATCATTAGCACCATGATCGGAGTGGAACTCGTCTTCATCATCTGTATCTTCTAAAAACATCCAAAGATAACGATTATCATCTCGATAGCTCACTTCAGTATCCTCAAACCAAACATTTGGCTTGCGAAAATTATGCTCATAAATTTTTGTTAAATAAGCTACACCGAGTTCCGTGCTAAGTGCTGTATTATAAGGATCATCAGCCATACGTTTATTAAATTGTTCGATGTATTCCAAAAGCACAGGGTCAGTATAGGAATGTCCAGGATCTAATAAGGCACGAGATAGTATAGCCAACTTATGACGAATACAAGCATAGTCATTGGGGCATCCCCCTTCTTTAGGGATAGGATGGAGAGATAACCATAATTGTCGTAAGCCTGGATAGCGCGCTATAGCCAATGTTTCGATTCGAGCATCTTCAAACGTTTCCACAGTCAGATGTTGAAAACTACTGAAATTATCCGCCAGATAGGGTTTTGACCAAAGTTGATGGGCTGCCAGATGAGCAAGAATAGCATGGTAACGGTCAATCCCTTTCATACCCTCTAAGTCATCATAAACATCAGGAATATGGAAGCCTAATTTATCAATATGTGGACGCGGCTGACGTAAAATATCAAAAGCCAATGAATAGGGATGGAAATCCAAATCCAATTCCCATAAGGCACGTAGAGACAGTTTCAGTTGACGCTCATGATCGATATAAAGCGTGCCATGTCGCTCACGTTGTAACATAGCATGTGCATCTGCAGTTTGTAAACTGAAAAAATCGCCTAAACGATGGGGTTGTTCTCGATAAGCGCGAATACCATAATTGATCCAGTTTTTCAGACCACCGATACTGAGTTGATTGACGAGGTAAACGATACGTCCGAGTAATGGGATTAAGCCTTCCTTAGCCTCATCTATCATCTTTATGATTAATTGTAGCCAATCACGCAGCATTTCGCTATTTTCAAAACGGCGGCATACTGCAGGTAATGTGGTGAGAAAAGGATTAATCGCAGGACCAAGAAGCTGAGAAGAAAGGGTTTCAGCCATTTCTGTCACATCCTGAATAATATCTTCATCAGTTAAACGTACGATTTCTGGCATTTCTTCTAGAAGTATTAATACCAGTTCTTTACCTCGACCCAATCCACATACTCTACTGGCAGCATCTAACCAAGCTTCAATGCCCTTAGGGGTCATAACACTTTTAGCTTCGCACAAACATTCTTCAAAGATGTCATCAATATTGTGGACACTGCAACGTAATTTATCACGGTAGTTTTGTAATTCAGGGCTCATCTGCTTTATCCAAAAATCATGTCAACCGCGTTATTTAAAGTGGCGCGAATATCAGGATCATCTGTGATTGGGCGCACCATTGCCATTTTGCTAGCTTCAACAGGTGTAATACCTGCTTGGATCAAAGATCCTGCATAAACTAGCAAACGGGTAGAAATCCCCTCATCCAAACCATGTCCCTTCAAATTACGAGCGCGATGGGCAATTTGTACCAATTTTTGGCTTTGTTCAATATTTAATCCACTTTCTTTGCAAACAATGCTTGTTTCTATCTTTTCATCAGGATAGTTAAAATCAAGCGCGGTGAATCGTTGCTTAGTGGACTGTTTCAGATCCTTCATCAAACTTTGGTAACCAGGATTATAGGAGATGACAATCTGGAAATCAGGATGCGCTTGGACTAATTCACCTTTTTTATCGAGAGGGAGCACACGGCGGTGATCAGTGAGGGGATGGATGACTACAGTTGTATCTTGGCGTGCTTCAACAACTTCATCCAGATAACAAATAGCACCGATACGACTGGCGACGGTTAAAGGACCATCTTGCCAACGCGTTCCATCCTTTTCAAGCAAAAAGCGTCCCACCAAGTCTGAAGCTGTCATATCCTCATTACAAGCTACGCTGATCAGAGGTTTTTGCAGTTTCCAAGCCATATATTCCACAAATCGGGTTTTGCCACAACCAGTTGGTCCCTTGAGCATCACTGGCAAACGTTGTTGATAGGCGGCTTCATATAGGGTGATTTCATTTCCAGTGGGTTGGTAAAAAGGTTCTTTCGTGATTTTGTACTGCTCTTGCATAATGGTCACCAACAATTTTTTAGTCCGAAAATAAATTTTACGCTTTGTTTTTGGACAAATCTACTCAAAAAATCCGATTTCTTGAAAAAATCGGATTTCTCCTGACAATTTTATTTATGTACACCAAGTTTTTCACGCCAATTTGGATAAATCTTATCAGCATCTGGTGTGAAAGTTTCAAAAGCACCACGTAATTCTTCATGTGTCTTAGCATACTCAACTAAATCTACACCTTCTAACCAAGCATCACGCGCCTGACGCAAAGATGTCGCTCCTGCTGCCCCGCCTGCCTTATGACCAAATGCACCACCGCCAGAGGTTTGAATCACGTTACAATGTCCTAAATTATCAAAAAAACCTGGTAAACGTAGCGCATTCATACCACCAGAGATAATCGGTGTGGTTGCCTTCATCCCTTCCCATTCTTGATGATAATAGAGACCATCTGCAGAATCACGCTCTAACATGTAAGCCAGATTTTTTTCTGTAGAATCCCCCTCCATCTTACCGTATCCCATAGTACCAGTATGGATACCAGATGCTCCTTGCATACGCGCCATTTTCATGTGTGTGAGTACACTATAACCACGTTTAGATTGTTGAGAAGTTACAGCACCATGACCTGCACGGTGATAATGTAAGAACTGATTAGGAAAATATCGTCGGCAGGTGGTAATTGCAGTGGGACCACCGACATAACCATCTACCAAAAATGCAACATGATCACCAAATTCACCAAATTCTTCAAGAATAAATTCTCCACGGTAAATCATCTCAAAGGGATCGTCAGCGGTGATATTAGCAGAGAAGATCTTTGCTTCACCGGTTTCATCTTGAGCGCGTTTCATAGCATCCACAATCAAGGGAATAACCTTGCGTGTGGGTGCGAAAACTTGATTACCCTGTGGTTCATCATTCTTAATGAAATCACCACCCAACCAAAATTGGTAACAAGCATTAGCAAATGGTTCAGGACGTAAGCCCAATTTCGGTTTAATGATAGTACCAACAACCATACCACCGTTTTCTAATGGTCGACCCAAAACACGCCACATATCCACAATATTCTTACTAGGTCCATCGAATAAACGAAGATATTTAGGGGGCACATAAAAATCGAGCATTTTAGCAAATGCAATATCTCCCATACCTTGATTATTACCGATAGCCAAGGTTAGAAAAGATACGATCATGGCACGACCATCTTTCATATTACGGTCAAACAGTTCGATGGGATAGGCGATTTTCATCAATTCCTTTTCTTCATCGATTTCATAAACCAAGGCATCTACACCTTTGGTAAAATCATCAGTTGTGCACACTTCCACATTTGTTCCAGTAGACGATTCTGCCGCAAAATGAGCCGCTGTACCCACGTAATCAAAAAAACCATCTTTTGGTTTCATCAGGTAAGCGCATAATACATGGTTACCCTCTTTGATGAGGTCTTCTTCTTTTAAACTTAGATCGGCATAACGATTTGATTGGTCAAGTGCCATAATTAATATTTCCTGTCATCTGTTGATATTTATACGATTAACCGCGATTTTTAATCATCATCACTTCTAAAATTTTACCCCCAATATCATCTGACACTTCCAAAACTTGTTGAAGTTCTTCCAATAATGCTTTTTCGCTGTCCTCGATTACACCATCGGCAAGAGCAATGTCAACTGCACATGTAAAAGCTGTTTCCCGTAATTCGCTAGGCAAACTGCTTTTAGCAATTGCCACCAAGCCACCGATACCTTCGTTTTGTAATACAGTTATCAACTTCTTGAACATGTTAGACATTTGTTTGTCTGTGTAACCGTCGAACATTTTCATTTGTAGCAAATAAGCGAAAATGCTTTTGGCTTCTGATTCATTAATGCTACCATCTGCCGCTGAAGTTGCAAGTGCAATTCCTAAAAAAGCTTCTTGCTTACCAAAACTATCAGATGATGACGGTGTTTTACTAGATGAAAACCAACCCATATTGATTTATCCTATTTAAAGTTGAAATACTTTAAACATGATATAATATATACAAGCATTTTTTCAAGTTATTTTTCATGACATCGTTTTTTAATGCTCATTTTTTTCAAATTGCGTTCTAAAAATACCTATACGATGACGGTTGACACCAAAATCACTATATCCAAGACGTGAAGCCGATCTCACCTGAATTTCTTGGGCTGTTTCAAACAAAAATTCTAGATCATCAATAAAACCAAACCATTTACTTTTACATTCAACATGCAGATAATTTTCTGTTTCTGTTACAATTTTCGTGCGTGGATAATTGCGGATTACCAAGACAAGTTGCTCAAAGGCAAGCTGTTGTGATCCTGTATAAACGAATGGAGCAACATAATGACTTTCATCTTGACTTTGACTGGAGATGCAATTTGGAGATTTCGGACAAGGTGATAAGGGATTTCCTATACTCATGGGTTTATTTCCACTACAACTGGTAAGGATGATTGAAAAAAAGACAATTAAACATGTTGTTGGGATATTCATTTTTATTTTCCTTAATAGGCTGTTCTTCATTATAATGCTATTTTTTTTTTTAACAAATAGTCTAACGCTTTTGAGAAGTGTTGATAAGTAACATTTATTGAACAAGTTAAGGAAAATATTATGAACAATCAACAAAAAAATGGCTTAATATTGGTCATTGATGATAATATTCAAGATATCCAACTCATTGTGTTTTATCTAAAAAAAGGTGGTTTTGACACAGCAATTGCCCCAGATGGCACGACTGGACTGAAACGAGCAGAAATATTACGTCCAGATCTGATTTTATTAGAAGTAATGTTGCCAGATATAAACGGGTTTGAAACTTGTCATCGTTTAAAAGCCATTGAAGCCACCAAAAATATACCTGTCCTATTTCTGACAATGCTGGATAGGATTGAAGATAAAGTCAAAGGGTTTGAAGTCGGTGGATTA
>DAOVTJ010000006.1 GCA_030633165.1 Thiomargarita sp.
ACTAAGAGCCGCATTAGCACCACGTGGTGGCATTGCATTAAACCCATTGATGGCATGTTGAATAAGTACCGTTTCACCTTTAGCAATCCGAGGCGCCCAACTGGCACTATCACCAAGGATAGGTGCGCCAGCAAGTCCAGCAGCATGACAGAGTTTGCATGTGGCTTCATACATTTCTTTGCCAGTTTTTTGGGGAGTAGAAACGACTTGAACTGATGTTGTGGCTACAGAAAGACCCTTTAGCATATATTGTACAGTTTGTTTAACTTCCTCGTCTGTAAGGTCAACTTTACCGCCACGTGGGGGCATTGCATTAAAACCGTTAATGGCATGTTCAATAAGCACAGCTTCGCCTTTTGCAATCCGAGGTGCCCAACTAGCACTATCACCAACGATAGGTGCACCAGCAATACCTGCTTCATGACAGAGTTTGCATGTGTTCTCGTAAATTTCTTTATCCGTTTTTGGAAGGGTGGAAACGATTTCAGTCTTGACACCTGATAGAACATCTAGCATATACTGTACTGATTGTTTCACATCTTTATCGCTAAGATCCGCTTTACCACCACGTGGTGGCATTGCATTAAAACCGTTGAGTGCATGTTGAATAAGTACAGCATCACCCTTCGCAATTCTAGGATCCCAACTAGCATTATCACCAAGAACAGGGGCACCAGCAACTCCTGTTTCATGACAAAGTTTGCATGTGGTCTCATAAATTTCTTTTCCCGATTTTACAGGGGCGATAACAACATTTTGTATTGGTGCTATTGGTGCTAGCCCAACATTAACTTCACCGATTGGTTTGAGCCATTCTCCAACATTTGAAGACTTATTAGGTTGATCTACTAAACTAAAAAAATGAACTATGATAAAAAATGCTATAACGGCAGAAAATCCAACCATGATGCCAGTTAGGATTTTTTTAAGAGAGTTGCTATCTTGTTGAGTCACTCTAGTTTCCTCTTTAACTTTATAAACGGAGAATTATTTGAAAACGGCTAATTGTATCACACAACATGCCTCAACAAATCGATGCTTAGACTTGATATTTAATTTTAAGCCCTCATATTAAATGTAGATAGTGCGCCCGTAGCTCAGTATGGATAGAGCGTTGGTCTCCGACACCAAAGGTCACAGGTTCAAATCCTGTCGGGCGCGTAATATCAATTCAAAATAAGCCTTCAAGCATTCCCTTTTTCTACTCGCACAAAAAAATATCACATATTGGGCAAGAAGATTTCTTTAAACACTTTTCTAACTTATTTTTGCCATCCATTCTCCCCAAATCCGATTCATGGATAGACTTATTATGAGGAATAATACAAGATGAAAAATGATGAGATGTTAGAGCGCATCCATGTTATATTAGTCGGTGTTACACATCCTGGAAATATCGGTGCTGCGGCACGTGCAATGAAAACGATGGGCTTGTCACATCTGCGACTAGTACAACCTAAACATTTTCCCAGTGCTGATGCGACAGCACGTGCTGCTGGTGCTGATGATCTTTTAGCAAATGCACAAGTTTTTGACACTTTTGAAGAGAGTTTACAAGATTGTCATCTGATTATGGGCACCAGTGCCAGACGTCGTCGTATTTCATGGCCAACATTAACACCGAAACAATGCGCTGATAAAGTTTTAACTTGTCCTGGAAAGGTAGCGATAGTTTTTGGACGAGAACAATCTGGTTTAACAAACGAAGAATTGGATTTGTGTCATTTTCTGGTACAAATTTCCAGTAGTCCTACGTTTAGCTCCTTGAATCTTGCCGCTGCGGTTCAAATTTTAGCCTATGAATTGCGGTGTGGTATTGAGACACATCACGATGATTTGAAAATGAATAGAGAACCTGCCTCTGCAGAAGCAATGGCTCAATTTTATCAACATCTTGAACAAACATTGATTGATATTGGATTTTTAGATCCAAAAAATCCTAGACAATTAAAACGACATTTACACCGCTTTTTTAATCGGATACAACTGCTTAAACCAGAAGTCAATATTTTTCGGGGTATTTTCACCGCAACACAAGAATATCAAAAAAGTAAAGAGAAGTCATGAGCAAAACAATACTATTTCTCATAATTATAAGTTTCAATGTTCAAGCTAACAGCTTACTACAAGAACGCTGGCAATTTAAAGATGCTTATAATGCTTTATTAAACGGAAATACTCTATCAATACAATTGCAAAATTATCCCATTGTCCATTATTTGCGTTATTTCTATCTCGAATTACATCTTGAGGAAACAAATGCCATCAAAATATTTTTAAATCAATACAAAGACAGTCCCATAGCTAAACCATTGCGTGAAAGTTGGCTACGGTATCTCGCCGAAAAAGAGGATTGGAAAACATTTTTAATTGGTTATACACCACAAAATGATACGATCTTACAATGCCAGTATCTTAACGCCCTGCTTCAAACACAGGGTATAAATGGATTAATAGATCAAGCAACAGACTTATGGCTAGTTGGCAAATCCCAACCTGATGAGTGTGATCCCATATTTAAATATCTTTATGATAATAATATCATTACCAAAGAAATACGGTGGAAACGTATCCGTCTTGCTATGCAAAAAGGCAATATCAGATTGGCACGTTTTATCGCAAAAGGCTTATCTAAATCAGATAAAAAATTAGTAGCGCTCTGGTATGATATGTATAGGCATCCAGCAAAGATACTCAAAAAATATAAGTTACCTAATTTTATACTACAATATGGATTAAAACGTTTAGCACGTAAAAATGCTAGTCAAGCCTATAAATATTGGAAAAAATATAAAATACGTTTCACAAAACAGGAAAATGCTCTCTTATTTTATGAGATTGCACTAAAAAGTGCCAAACAACATCACCCAAAAGCAGCACAATGGTTGGATGCTGTGGATGAAAAGCTACTTGATGAACAGGTGAAGCAGGCCAAATTGCAAATAGCACTTGCTCAACAAGATTGGAAAATCGTGAAACAATTGAGCAAGAATCAAACAGATAGAAAATGGCAATATTGGCAAGCACGTGCTTTGGAACAAAGCGGTGAGGCAAATAAAGCTGAAAAACTATTTCAAATTGTTTCCAAAAATAGAGACTACTACGGCTTTTTAGCCGCCAATCGAATCGGCATGCCTTATCATTTTAATTTTCAACCTCTAATAGTAAATAAAACAGAACAAAAAAAATTGCTCAAGAAATATGCTGGGCTAATACGTGCTAGAGAACTATACTTTATTGGACGTTCTGATCTTGCCCGTGTTGAATGGCAGCTTGTTTTGCCAAGTTTAAATCTAGCAGATTTAAAAACAGCAGCAACTCTTGCACATAAATGGGGGTGGCATGATCGTGCTGTTATCACCATTGCTAAAGCGAAATATTGGCATGATCTAAATATACGATTTCCAGTCCCATTTTATGATCTTGTACATACACAAGCCCAAAAACAAGAATTGGATGCTGCTTATGTTTATGCCATCATTCGCCAAGAAAGTGCCTATCAAACTGATGCCCGTTCTTCTGCTGGTGCTTTGGGATTAATGCAACTCATGCCGTCGACAGCCAAACAAGTTTCTAAAAAGTAAAAAATCTCATTCAAAGCCAGCAATCTAAAGATACCAAACATCAATATTAATCTTGGCACCACTTATTTTAGACAAATGCTTAACAAATTTAACGGTAACCATATCTTAGCCACTGCTGCTTACAATGCAGGACCTACACGTGTCAAAAGGTGGCTAAAACGATACGGATGTCAAGATCAAGATATTTGGATAGAATTGATACCATTTAATGAAACCCGCCAATATGTACAACGCGTATTAAGCTACGCGCCGATTTTAGAATTTATGATGGTGGGACATAAACAAGTTACCCCAATGCGACTTGATGTGATTAAAAAAGGCACGTGTCATCATTGATATTTTCTTTAGTTTCTGTCATAGTAGAAAACTACGAACATAGCTATTCGAGGTTATAAATGGGACTATTTGACATGTTTAAAGGCGATAGTGAGGAAATGAATCCTCATTTAGCTTTCGCAACGTCGCTTATTTACATGATAGCGGCTGATGGAAAAGTTGAAAATGAGGAAGTTGGGCAACTTTTGGCAGTCTTGGGTGGGGAAGAAAGTGATGATGGTACAATTGGTGTAGGGGCAAATAATAGGCAACTTTTGGATCGGGCATTTAAGTATCAACAAAAAACACAGTTAGAAACCTTTTTATCTGAAGCCAGCCCCATACTCACAGATGCACAAAAAATGTGTATTTTAACGAATCTTCTAGATTCTTCATTATCTGATGGAACAGCAGCACCAGAAGAACAGGTGATGTTTGCTAAATTTTTAGAAGCTTTTGGTATTTCTGAAGAACGTTTTAAACCGTTTTTTGATGTGATAGTGCTTAAAACGGATCGCGCTGTTTTTACACATACTGATCATCCGAGCAATGAACCTGGATATACGGTGAAACTCAAAATATAATTTTCTTTCCCCTTCTTGTGGGAGGGGAAATTGAACGCTCACGCTAACACTAAACGATCTATTTTTGCTTGAAGTGCTAAATTACTTATTTTAATAGAATCTTTAAATTGACAAACCTTTTGTAAATGAATTAGATTTAAATGTGTTTGAATTCGTAATAACACTTCTTTATCTTGAAAAGGTTTAGTAATATAATCTACAGCGCCAGCTTGAAATCCTATAATTTTCTTTGAAACATCTGTTAAAGCTGTCATAAAAATAACTGGAATATCTTGAGTTTGAGGATCCGCTTTGAGTCGTCGACAAGTTTCAAAACCATCTATGCCAGGCATGATGACATCTAATAGAATCAAATGTGGACGCTGTTTTTTCACGATATCTAGGGCAATCTCTCCACTTTCTGCAAATAAGACCTTAAAGTCATTTTCAATTAACAAATGAGATAAAAGATGTAAATTGAGAAGTAAATCATCCACTATAAGGATAGTGGGCGATTTTGGCCTTATCATATTTAAAATATTTTGACACTGACTAAAATAAATTTGCGCTGCTTTATCATTTTGATCTTGTTGTAAAACATTTTCAAATTTTTCCTGTGCTTTTTCAAACTCTTCCTGATGAAAATTCTTCGCTCCCTCTTCAAAATTAAATAATGTTTTTAATTTCAGTTCTAAACTGCTAGGAGAATCAGCATCAAAAACTTCAAAAATACGAATGGGTTCAGTTTTTCCTTTGACAGTAACACAATCAATAGCCCGAATCTTATAGGTATCAACTAATTTGGATTTTGTTTCTTCGGTGATAAGTAAGGGAGTACCATAAAATTTCGTTAATCCTTCAACCCGTGATGCTAAATTAACCGCATCCGAAACAACCGTGCTATCCATACGATTGTGAGCCCCGACAGTACCAAGCATTAATGGACCAGTATGAATACCAATGCCAATTTTAATAGCACGAGAACCAGCAAGTTGCCGCTCTTGATTATATTTAACGAGTTGTTGTAACATACTAATCGCTGCTTGCACAGCATGATCAACTTGGACAGGAAATAATGCCATAATCGCATCACCAATATATTTATCAATAAAACCTTGAGAATTATTAATAATCGGTTCCATTTGGCTCAAATAGCTATTGATGAATTGAAAATTTTCTTGCGGGGTCAGTTTTTCAGAAAGGGAAGTAAATTCTCGAATATCAGCAAATAGAATGGTCATATTTTTTTTTACACATGACCCCAACTTTATTTCCTCATATTCTTTAATACCTAATAGTTTCAAAAATTGAACAGGCACAAATTTATGAAAAGTGGTGATCTTTTTTTCTAATTCTTTCGTTTTTGCTGTTAATTGTTTTTCATTTAAATAACTTTTAATTGCTTCTGAGATTGTAAGAGTCAGATCTTCAGTGCACCATGGTTTAGAGAGATAACGATATAATTTTGCATAATTGACAACATTAGCCACTGCTCTCATATCTGCTTGCCCTGTCAACATCACTTTGCGTGTGCTTGGTGATAAAACATGAATACTTTTTAAAAGTTCATCACCTTTTATATGAGGCATCATATAATCAGATATAACTAAAGGGACTTCATAATTATCTTCCAGCAATTCTTGAATTAACTCTAAAGCCTCTTCACCACTATCGGCTGTTTCGATTATATACTGATCGCGGAAGGTTCGTTTAATCTCGATTTTAAGACTGTTGAGTATAGTTTGTTCATCATCAACACATACAATGGTAAGTCGTTTCATATATTTCTCCCGCCCCCCCACTGGGGGAGGGGAATGCTAGGGTTATGTTTAAGTCATCACTCTACTATTTTGCGGCTATTTCTTCTAACTTTATTGCCCTGATAACTTGCCCATCCAAAGCTGCATCTTTAGCACTTCTACCATAAGCCACGCTCATTAAAGTACTATAATATACCGAAGGGATATTAAACTTAGTACCATATTTCTTGTTAATCTGCTCTTGATATACTTCAACATTCATTTGACAAACTGGGCAAGGAGTAACAATCATTTCAGCACCACCATCATAAGCGGATTCAATGATATCTTTCACTAAAGCTTGGCTTTTTTCAGGTTCTGAAAACATGAGTGCACCACCACAACAAGACACTTTTTTATCGTAGTCTTCTACAGGTTCTGCGCCCAGTGTTGCTATCAATTTATCTAAGTATACAGGATTTTCAAAAGATTCACCGTTGATACCAAAGGGGCGGTTAGTCTGGCAACCTACATAACCAGCAATCTTGATACCTTCTAGTGGTTTTTTGATAGGTTTCTTTATTCCTTCATAACCAATGTCTTCAATCAAGACTTCAACCATGTGACGGATTTTTTTATTACCTTTGAAAGTTAAGCTACCTTCTTTTAAGGCTTTATTGGTTTCCGCCATCAATGTGCTGTTTTCATTTAAACGATCGTTCGCTTCACGAGTTGCTAACCAACAAGCTGCACAAGTCGCTACAATATCCTGATCTGGATGTGCTTGTTCAGATAAGGCGATATTACGCGCTGATAAGGCTAAACGTGGTAATTGACCACCACCCGCATAACCAATGGAAGCAGAGCAGCAATTCCAATCAGGAATCTCGTTTAATTGAATATCTAATTCTTCACAAATTGTTTGTGTTGAGCGTAACTGGTTGGAAGAGGAAGCCCCTTTTTGTGAAGAGCAGCCTGGGTAAAAGGAATAGTTATGCTTCGCCATAATATTTTTAGCCTTGGAATTTTGAAATTTTTGCTTCTTCGATTTCACGGGCTTTATTCAAAATAGCCTGCAACCCTTTGCTGTCTTTACAGCCATGTCCACCCAGCATTTCGAAAGGACTCATTCGCTTAGTCTTGAGCATACCAAGCCCCACTTTTTGCATTTTCAGGGACATTTTTACCCCTTCCATAAAGCCATTCATAAAATAAAGGCTCAAACCCAGTTTGAGTTCATTAACACGCCCTTTTTTGGATAAATTATCCCAAAATTTTTGAGCAAATTTTTTGGTTTGTTGATTTTTAGGGGAAAGCCCGAGCCGCTTAGCATAATGTGCTAAACCGTGCATAATATGGGTAATAGGCAACTCACGTGGACAACGTGCGATACAATTGTAACAAGAAGTACACATCCACATAGAAGAAGACCCAAGTACTTCATCACGCTTACCCGCGCGAATCATCATAAATAGTTCTTGGGGGGGATGTTCCCAATGGGGACCTAGGGGGCATGAACCACTACATACACCACATTGCATACATCTTTTGACCCAATCGCCTTCTTCGACGTTGGCTTCCACTTCGCGCAGAAAATTGTTGCGGTATTTTTCAACCGTTACGGGATTACTCACTGCTGATACCTCTCTCGTTCCTACAGAAAGTGTAGGAACGAAAAAAAATTAGAATTTAAAGGGATTCATACCAATTTTCTCAATGGTTTCCGCCATATCATTGATTATTTTGGGAACACGGTGCATATCGGTAATTGCAATTTCGTAAGTTTGCACCCGCTCTGTTTCTAGTTGCAATTGTTGCAGTGTGTCACCAATTTTACTCATACGATAGTGCGCCATTTCTGAGCCTTTGACAAAATGACACTGGTAATCATCACCTTTTTGGCAGCCCATCAAAATAATACCATCATACCCACTATTTAGGGCATCACTGATCCAAATCGTATTAACTGAACCAAGGCAACGTACAGGTATAATGCGTACAAAGGCACTATATTCCCGTCGAGTCATACCTGCCATATCTAAAGCAGGATAAGCATCATTTTCACAAGCCAAGACGAGAATACGCGGTTTTTCATCAAACTCGTCTGGCATATCAACTGCTTTGATCGCTTGTCCAACGGTTTCCACTGAGTAGTTTTCAAAAGAAATCACGCGCACTGGACAAGCACCCATACAGGTACCACACCGCCGACAACGTGCTTCATTAAATTGTGGATACCCTGCTTCATCCTCATTAATCGCACCAAAAGGACATTCCACTGTGCACCGTTTACATTGTGTACAGCCCTCTTTGCGAAAGATAGGAAAACTTAAATCTCCAGAACGTGGATGAGCCGCTTGCCCCAGACTGGCATTTTCCAATGCTTGAATCGCTTTTAAAGCCGCTCCTGTAGCATCTTCTGTGGCTTGTGCCATGTCCATTGGACGACGTACAGGTCCTGCAGCATAAATACCAGTTCGGCGTGTTTCGTAAGGGAAGCAGATAAAATGTGAATCTGTAAAGCCATTGACTAATTGGGGTAAATCGGGACCTTGGCGATAGTCTAAATTAAGAACAGAATCAGCTGGGACGATGTTAATTACTGTCTTTTCTTCTTCTTTTTCCTCTTCTTCGGTGACAGGAACTTCAATGTCAACGCCAGAATTAGGTATCATACCAGTTGCTAAGACGACTAAATCACTCTCTAAGTCAACTTCTTCATTAAGAATCAGGTCTTTAAATTTTACAGAAACCTTGCCTGAGTCAGAAACAACTTCGCTTACCATTCCTTTAGTGAAGGTTATTCCTTTGTTTTGACCGTTGCGATAAAAATCTTCACCTCCAGCCCCTGGCATCCGCAATTCCGTATAAATGACCATGGCATCTATATTTGGATTAGCGTCTTTAAAATACATTGCTTGTTTTACACTGGTCATGCAACAATGACCAGAGCAGTATGATAAATGCCCTTCCTTCTCGCTGCGTTGCCCAGCACATTGAATAAAGACAACGTTTTTAACTTCTTTGCCATCAGAAGGACGTTTGATAGTCCCCCCATTGGCTTGCTTAGCTAAAGCTTCTAAACCTAATTGGTCCACTACATCAGGGGTCTTACCATAAGCAAATTCTGGTAATTGAGTGGCATCATAGGGTGTAAATCCACTGGCTTGAATGATTGATCCAAAGGTTTTAGTACCACCGTCTGGACTAATCTCTGCATTAAAACGCCCTGGTGCGCCCTCTGTTTTTGTTACAGTCGCATTAAGATGCACTGTGATCTTATCATTAGATTCGATTTGCTGAATTAAGTCAGCAATCCCATTGTCTTGTGGAGCAGCAAAGGGCGAATGGTTGGGTGTGCGTTTATACAGCTGTGCTGCTGTTCCCCCTAATGCACTAGTTTTTTCTACAATTGTGGCTAAATAACCTGCTTTAGCGACTTCAAGCGCTGCAGTTAAACCTGTGAATCCACCACCAACGATAAGAACATGATCGACCCGTCCTTGTTCGCCGCTTGCATTAGGCAAGGTCATAAATTTGACTTCCGCACAGCCCATGCGAATATAGTCTTCAGCCATTTCTTGTGTGGTTTCTTTAGCATCCTCAGTATCGGGACGTATCCAAATCACACCTTCGCGTAAGTTGGCGCGGGCAATAGCTACTTTTTCAAAGCGAAAAGCATCTGTTTTGGCGCGTCTAGAACAGGCTGCAATAAGGACATGAGTGACTTCACCGGCATCAATATCGGCTTGAATCATTTTCACGCCTTCACTGTTACAGAGAAAATCGTGCTGTTTGGCGACAGTAACTTTACCATCGCTTTTCGCAATTTTTGCGAGTTCATCCGTATCCAGGCGCTCTGCAATGCCACATCCTTTGCAAATATAAGCCCCTAATTTCTTATCTGCCATTTTGTTTAACCCTCCGCGGTGGCAACTTGATTAACGACTTGAATCGCACGCAATGCGCTGGCGGTTGCACTTTGTACAGCACGATTAACATCTAAAGCATCTGTCGCAACACCTGCGCCAAACATGCCACCATTGCTAGGATCATTTTCAATAAAACCATGTTCATTGATAGTAAGATTAACCCCTAACTGGTTAAAATCAATACTCGGCTCCATACCAATAGCTAGTACCACTAACTCATGTGAATTAGTGTAACGCTTATAACCTTCTGTGTTTACCCCATGTAAGATGGGATTAGCAGTTGCTTTATCTTGAGTAATATTCGCTACTTTGGACTTTAAGAAGAATACTGTTTTGTCAGCTTTTATTTTGTGGTACAAATCTTCAAAACGATCAATGGCACGAATATCAATATAATAAATCGTAGATTTTCCTTCGTCAGCGTATTGCTCTCGTACATAAGTCGTTTGTTTTAGTGTTGCAGTACAACAAATACGTGAACAATGTTTAAGATAATTACGATCACGTGAACCAGCACATTGGATAAAGGCAATATCTTTGGCTTCTTTCCCATCTGAAGGGCGTAATATTTTTCCACCTGTTGGTCCTGTTGGATCCATCATGCGTTCAAATTCTACACTGGTAATAACATTGGGAATACGATCATAGCCGTAGGCTTGAATTTTTTGAGCATCAAACGGTTTCCACCCAGTTGCCCAAATGATGGCACCAACATTAATTGTTAAGCTTTCTTCCTGCATATCTAAATCAATTGCATTAGATTTACAAGCAGATTTTGCTTTATCAGCATCTGCTGTCCCAATGAGGCGCGGATCTACGACATAATGTTGCGGATAAGCCATAAAAAAAGGCAAATACGCTCCTTTACGTTTTTTCAAGCCGTAATTATGTTCATCATCAAATTCTGCTTCAACTACATCTCGACAGTCTCCACAAGCAGTACAATTTTCTGTGACGTAACGCGGAGAGACTTTGATATTAACAGAATAATTACCAGTATCCCCTGTGATACTCGCAACTTCTGCCATTGTCAAAACACGTACTTTTTGATTAGCTTTGATACGACGTAAATTAATTTCCAAGCCACAAGTTGGGTGGCACATTTTTGGAAAATACTTATACAACTGAGAAACTCGTCCACCGAGGGACGGGTTTTTTTCAATCAATATCACGTCTTTGCCACATTCTGCGGCTTCTAACGCGGCGGTCATCCCGCTAATTCCACCACCCACAACTAAAATAGTCTGGTTGGTTGCAACGACATCAGTCATGCTTTTCCTCCACAAATGATAATGTCTCTTAGGAGAGCGTATTAGGATACATTAGTATAAGCTAATAGTCTACAATTTTTGGGTGAAGTTTGAAGGGTTGGTTTGTGAGAATCGAGATTTATCCGATGTCTTTTAGACATCGAATTTTTCAAGATTTAATTTTCTGATACTTGAGTATAATAATCTTTAACCTCAGCCGATGCTTTTAA
Source organism: Thiomargarita sp. (assembly GCA_030633165.1). GTDB lineage: Bacteria > Pseudomonadota > Gammaproteobacteria > Beggiatoales > Beggiatoaceae > DAOVZS01. The sequence goes on from DAOVTJ010000006.1 coordinate 11,614, forward strand.
GCCTGACACCAGTTGGTTAAATTCACTTTCACCAATCGCTTGTTGCGATGCTTTTTTACCTTCATTAGATTTGTTTTTTTCTAAGGCTTCGCCTTCTTTAAGTTCTAATACAGCTATCAAGGCATAATCACCATTATTTAGGCTAAGTGCTTGATAAAGTGCCTTATTTTTGTGGGGTGTTCCCATTTTAAATGCATCATGCACTATTTCAGATTTAGGTTGAGTATCTTGCCGCTTAATCCACTGAGGAGAAGACCAATTTAAATCAGTATAAGCCTTTATGAGGAGATTAGGATCACCGATTTCTTTTATTTGATCAATCAAGCTTTTACCTAAAGTTTCAGCAGCTCTTTTTGTTTTGTCTTGTGTTAAAGTGGCAATAATCTCATCTTTAACTTCATGTAGTGGCTTTTGTTGAGCAGCCTCATGATCTTTTAAGCGCAACACAACAATATGTTGCTCACCGATTTGCACAGGTTCACTATTAAAACCTTCTTTTAAGACTTCATGACTAAAAGCAGCTTCAATAAGCTTTTTATGTGAAAGGATAGAATCTGGGGCGTGATTTCCCGTACGGCTAAAGAAATCTGTTGTTTTGCTTTCCAAATTTAAGCGATTAGTTACTACATCTAAGCTATCAGGATTCTCATAAGCGAGATTAGCAAATTGTTCTGCTTGTCCATAGAATTCAGATTCTACTAATTCTTTTTGAATATCTAGTTCTAATTCGGTACGTACTTCTGCAAATGGACGAATCACTGCTGGCTTGAGATCTTCCAATTTTATGATATGAAAACCAAATTGACTTTTGACTAGTTCACTAACCTCTCCCACTTTAAGTTTTTTCACTGCTTCTTCAAATGGTTTTACCATTTGCCCTGGTCCAAACCAGCCTACATCTCCTCCCCGTCTTTTACTTCCAATATCATCAGAAAACTTTTGTGCTAAGGCTTCAAAATCTTCTCCAGCACGTATTTTATTTAATATATCTTGTGCTTTTGTGGATGCAACTTCTGTTGCCTCTTCACCAATTTCAATTAAAATATGCCGCCCTTTCCATTGTCCAGGGGTTGTAAAAGAGGATTGACGTTCTTCATAACGTTTTTTTAAGGTTTCTTCATCTACAACTTCTGTGCTGATTAAATTATCTTGTGATAATTCAACATAAACAATACTAACTTTCTCTGGTGTCATGTATCGTTTGCTGTGTTTTTTATATTGTTTTTCAATATCAGCATCGGTGATTGTGACAGTATCGTTAAAACGACTGGCGGGAATAATAAGGTAACTGATAGAACGTTGTTGTTCTTTAAGCAGCGTGCGTTCTTCGTAATTTGTTAATAAGGCAGAACGTAATACACCATTACGAATTTGCTCTGTTAGTAATGAACGGCGAACTTTCCACTCAAAACCAGGAGCACTCATACCTTGATACCCTAAAGTATCTTCATAACGTGCTTGAGAAAATACTCCTTCTTCTTGAAAAGCGGGAATAGTATGAATACGACTGGCTAAAAACGTATTACTAATTCGCATACCCGTTTCTATAGCAGATTGCACTAATACTTCTTCTTCGATCATTTGTATCAGTGTATTTTTCCTAATATCCTTATCCATAAAGGATAAGTCAATACTTTGATTTTGAAACATGCTAGAGATTTGCTGTTTCCGTTGTCTAACTTGTTGTTGAAAATCAATCTCAGATAATTCAACACCATTAACTTCTGCAATCACTTTTTTGGGGGAGGGATTGAAATATTCATTTATACCCCAAAATGCAAAAGGAATACAGATCACTATCACAATGATCCAAGCTAACCAACCTTGGGCTCCATCACGAATGTTTTGTAGCATGTGTTTTTTGACCTTGGAATTGATATATTAAGAATAAAAAAAAATAAAAAAAAAGCGTATCAATTTAGATACGCTTTTTTTTAAATGGCGGAACGGACGGGGATCGAACCCGCGACCCTCGGCGTGACAGGCCGATACTCTAACCAGCTGAGCTACCATTCCATGATTGGCGGAGCAGACGGGAATCGAACCCGCGACCCTCGGCGTGACAGGCCGATACTCTAACCAGCTGAGCTACTGCTCCAATGATGGGGGTATTATAATCACATCAAATAAAAAATGCAACTATGTCTTAAACTTGTTAATGGGTGTTGAGGGGATCGAACCCCCGACATTCGCCTTGTAAGGGCGACGCTCTCCCAGCTGAGCTAAACACCCTGCTAGTATATGGGATGATTAAACATCCCAAAATTTCTTGCTTATAATCTTAATTATAAGGGCTTAATTCAAAAAATCAAGCCCTTTCTCTATTTTAATTATTTACTGCATCTTTAAGTGCTTTACCAGCCTTAAATACTGGTACATTTGCTGCTTTAATATCAAGACGTTCACCTGTGCGTGGATTACGTCCAACCCTTGCAGCACGTTCTCGTACAGTAAAAGTTCCAAATCCTATTAGAGTTACTGTGTCTCCATCTCCCAAGGCTTCTTTAATAGTTTCTAATACTGCATCTACAGCTTTTCCAGCTGCTGTCTTTGAAATATCAGATGAGTCTGCAACAGCTTGGATTAATTCAGATTTATTCATTTTTCCCCCGGAGGAATTAATAATAACACGACATAAACTAACATGAGCATTGACGTGCTCTAGTTAGCTTATATTATAACATTTTAATGAGTTTGTATACTCAAATTTGGATCCACGCTAACATGACTGTCGAGAACAGGTTTTAGCATGATGTCATTTTCTAGTGGAATTGGCATTTGTTGCAAAGCAAATCCAAGTGCGTCTTCTATCCATCTAATTGGTTTAATTATCAAATTCTTTTTGATATTCTCTGGTATGTCTTGCAAATCTTTTTTGTTTTCTGATGGAATTAATACCATGCGTATACCGCCTCTGAGGGCAGCTAACAATTTTTCTTTTAATCCCCCAATAGGGAGGATTTCACCACGTAATGTAATTTCACCTGTCATAGCTACATCAGCACGTACAGGGATATTAGTTAATACTGAGATTATCGCAACACTGACAGCAACCCCAGCACTTGGTCCATCTTTAGGAGTTGCTCCTTCAGGTACATGAATATGTAAATCATATTTTTGATAGAAATTTGTTTCTATCCCTAAACTTTTTGAACGTGAACGTACGACACTCATGGCGGCTTGAATAGATTCTTGCATAACATCGCCTAATTGTCCCGTAGAAGATAATTTGCCTTTGCCCTCCATCAGAGCTGCTTCAATAGTCAGCAAATCACCGCCAACTTCAGTCCATGCTAATCCCACAACTTGACCAATACGATCAAAGGCTTCAGCACGTCCATAATGAAACTGCTGTACACCTAAATATTTTTCAGTATTATCAGAGAGAACAACTACTGTGTCTTTGTTCTTTTTGAACAAAATTTCTTTAACTACTTTACGGCAAATCTTAGCGATCTCACGTTCTAAGTTACGCACCCCAGCTTCACGTGTATAAAAACGAATAATATCGTAAATAGTACTTTCATCAATTTTTATTTCATTCTTTTTCAGACCATGATTTTTGATCTGTTTTTGAATCAGGTAATTTTTCGCAATATTGAGTTTTTCATCCTCAGTATATCCTGTTAAACGAATAACCTCCATCCGATCTAAAAGTGCTGGGGGAATATTTAAGCTATTCGCCGTTGCAACAAACATAACTTCAGATAAATCATAATCTACTTCCATGTAATGGTCATTAAAACTATTATTCTGTTCTGTATCAAGAACTTCTAGCAATGCTGAAGATGGGTCACCACGGAAATCAGTTGACATTTTATCTATTTCATCCAATAAAAACAATGGATTACGGACACCAACTTTGGACATGTTGTAGATTATTTTGCCCGGTAGTGCCCCCAGATAGGTGCGACGATGTCCCCGAATTTCAGCTTCATCACGCACTCCGCCCAAGGACATGCGTACAAATTGACGATTAGTGGCATGAGCAATGGATTTACCAAGGGATGTTTTACCCACACCTGGTGGTCCCACTAAACAGAGAATGGGACCTTTCATTTTTTTTACACGTAATTGTACAGCAAGATATTCCAGAATTCGTTCTTTAACCTTTTCTAAACCGTAATGATCGCCCTCTAAAACTTTTTCTGCTTTGCTAATATCGCGACAAATTCTGCTACGCTTTTTCCAAGGCACGCCAAGCACTACATCCATGTAGGTACGCACCACTGTCGCTTCAGCAGACATTGGTTGCATCATTTTGAGTTTCTTGAATTCTGTGGTTACTTTTTCTTTGACTTCCGTGGGCATGCCTGAGTTTTCAATCTTTTCAGCGATAACATCCAAATTATTGGGTGAATCTTCCAGCTCTCCTAATTCTTTCTGAATCACTTTCATTTTTTCATGGAGATAATATACACGCTGGGTTTTGTCCATTTGCCCTTTAACTTCTTTGCGAAGGCTCTTATCTACTTGTAGCATGTCAATTTCAGTATCCATCAAGCCAAGCAGATGTGCTAAGCGTTCTTGCACATTTGTTATCTCAAGTACTTTTTGTTTTTCGTCTTGTGTAATCGCCATGTGGGCGGCGATAGTATCTGCTAATCGACTAGGTTCTTCAATACTTGATAAAGATTTCAAAATTTCTGGTAATATCTTTTTATTAAATTTCAGATATTTTTCAAACTTGTTTATAATGGAACGTGAGATTTGTTCTATTTCTTTTTCATCGCCAAGACTGCATGTTAATGGGGCAACCGTAGCTGTAAACATATCTTTTGTTGATATAAACTGAATAATTTGTGCACGTTTTTCGCCTTCAACCAATATCTTTATTGTTCCATCTGGTAATTTGAGGAGTTGTAAGATTCTAGAAATTGTGCCAATGTTGTAAACATCATCCTGCCCTGGGTTATTTTCTGAAGCACTCTTTTGTGCAACTAACATTAGATGTTTTTGGTTATCACGCATTGCCGCTTCTAAGGTGGAAACAGATTCTTCTCGCCCCACAAATAATGGAAGAACCATGTTTGGATAGACAATCACATCCCTTAATGGAAGGACAGGTAATGCATGATGGTTTTTTTTTGAGGACATGTCAATTATCCGTTATTACGCTGAGGCGATTTGTTTATTCAAATTATTGTTGTATACAATCAATGCTTCAGAATCTCCATCAATAACAGCCTTTTTAATAATTACTTTAGCAACATTTTCCATGGCAGGTAGATCATACATACTGTCTAATAAGACATGTTCTAGGATAGAACGTAATCCTCGTGCGCCTGTTTTTCTCTCCATTGCTTTGTGTGCGACAGCTTGTAAGGCGTCTTCTTCAAATTCCAGTTCTGTCTCTTCCATTTCAAATAAACGCTTGTATTGTTTGGTTAAGGCGTTTTTGGGTTCTGTGAGTATTTGTACAAGCTGTTTTTCATCTAATTCTTCAAGCGTTGCTGCAACTGGTAACCGTCCAACAATTTCTGGAATTAAACCATATTTAATCAAATCTTCAGGTTCAAGAGAGTCAAGCAGTTGATTGAAACTTCGTTTATCTTCTTTAATTGAGACATGTGCTGAAAAGCCTATACTGCTTTTTTCTGTACGTGCTTGAATGACTTTTTCTAAACCTGCAAAAGCACCACCACAAATAAATAAAACATTTGTGGTATCAACTGCAATAAATTCTTTATTTGGATGTTTTTGGTTGCCTTGGGGTGGGACGGATGCAATTGTGCCTTCAATTAATTTTAACAGTGCTTGTTGTACACCTTCTCCTGAAACATCTCTGGTTATTGAGGGATTATCAGATTTTCGGGTGATTTTATCAATTTCATCTATGTAGATGATACCTGTTTGGGCTTTTGCAACATCATTATTACATTTATGTAACAATTTTTGTATAACATGTTCCACATCTTCACCAACATAACCTGCTTCTGTGAGTGTTGTCGCATCAGCCATCACAAAGGGGACGTTTAAAAATTTTGCTAGCGTTTCAGCCAATAATGTTTTACCAGAACCTGTGGGTCCTATTAATAATACATTGCTTTTTGAAATTTCAACATCATTTGTGGTATTGCTCTTCAGGCGTTTATAGTGGTTGTACACTGCGACAGAAAGAACTTTTTTGGCGTAATTTTGCCCGATCACATATTGATTTAAATGATTATTAATATCGTGGGGAGTGGGCAAGGAACTTGGTTCTGCACTATCTGATATATCTTCTTGTATGATCTCATTGCACTGTTTTATACATTGATCACAGATATGAACTGATGCCCCTACAATCAGTTTTTGTACTTCATCTTGGCTTTTTCCACAAATGGAACAATGGGGCAGTTGACCTTCTTTATCGAAATCGCCGTTCCGCTTGTCAGCCATAGCAACAAGTCTCCTTTATTTGTTATTTGGGCTTTGCTAAGGCATCTCGTGTTGATAAGACTGCATCAATAATACCATATTCCTGCGCGGTTTCAGGAGCCATAAAATTATCCCGTTCTGTATCTTTTTGGATTTGTTCCAAAGATTGTCCTGTATGTTGAGCAAGTATGGCATTTAAACGTTCACGGATACTTAAAATTTCACGTGCGTGAATGTCAATATCAGTCGCTTGTCCTTGAAAACCGCCCAATGGTTGATGAATCATCATACGTGAATGGGGTAAACAATAACGCTTTTTATTTGCACCACCTGCTAATAATAAAGCACCCATGCTGGCTGCTTGACCTACACACAAGGTACTGATATCAGGTTTGATAAATTGCATGGTATCGTAAATCGCGAGCCCTGCTGTTACCGATCCACCAGGCGAATTAATATATAAATGTATATCTTTTTCTGGATTTTCAGACTCTAAAAAAAGTAATTGGGCAACAATCAGATTAGCCATATAATCTTCAACTTGGCCAACCAAAAAAATCACTCGTTCTTTAAGCAACCTAGAATAAATATCATAGGATCTTTCGCCACGAGCAGATTGTTCGACCACTATTGGCACTAAACCACCTGTTGCAAAAATTTCAGAGTGTTTATTCATTGTGTTTTTTTAGGTTTTTTGAGTTTATGTCACGGCAGAGTAAAAATCCATTGGTTTTTCTGTGATTTTCGCTTTGGTTAATAACCATTCTACAAGTTCGTCTTCAAGTACTATTGCTTCAACTTCTTTTAAACGTTCTTTATCAGCAAAATATTCTTGTATAACTGCCTTTGAATCCTCATAAGCCATGGCAATTTTTTCAATCATTTGTCGCACTTTTTCTGGCTTGACTGTAATTTTGTATTTTCTCATTAATTCGCTTGCTAAAATACCAACTTTAATCCGCCGTATTGCCTCTTTCTCAAAGAAAGCAACATCTCTTTGATATTCTGGCGATTGATTTTTTACAAGGCGTTCTGTTTCCTCTTTAACGAGGGACATGGGTATTTCATCTAGGGGATTCTCTTTCAATAAGGAATCAAGTATTTGTTGTTTGACTGTTCTAGTTGTCACATAGTTCAATTCACGTTCCATATTGTGACGTGCTTCAACACGTAACGTTTCAACAAGACCATTGGCTACCCCAAAAGATTTGATGAAATTTTCGTTGATTTCAGGCAGTTGTGACTCTTCAATCTTTGAAATCTGTACCACAAAATGTATAGTATGACCTGCTATTTCCAAATTGCTATGCTCTTTAGGAAATGTTAAGTCAAATTCACAGTTTTCCCCTTTTTTCCTTCCTAATAATTTTTCTTCAAAACCTTGTAAAATAAAATCATTTTGACCTAATATTATAGGAATTTTTTTGAAGGTATTGTTTTTAAAGGATTTTCCGTTGATCGTGCCAATAAAATCAATAATAAGGCGATCACCAGTGATCGCAGAATGGTCAACTTCATGCCATGTCTTACGTTGTTCACGTAGTCGTTCTAATAGTGCGTCAACATCTTTCTCTGTGATATTAACTACTGGTTTTTCAACGGTTAATTTATCCAGGTGCACTGTGGTAATTGTCGGGTAAACTTCAAATGTTGCTTTATAAGATAATCCATTTTCAAGTGTTTTAATATCACTCATCAACTTAAATAAGGATTCACCGACAGGACGAATCTGTTCCTGGGCCACTGCTTTGGCCAGACTAGTTTCTACGAGTTCATGGAAGAGTTCTTCGCGCACTTTCAATCCATATCTTTGCTCAATAACCCGCATGGGGATTTTTCCCTGTCGAAAACCATTTATCTTTGATTCACGTGCTAAAGAGTTGAGACGTTTTTGGATTTCGGGTTGGATACTTTCTTTTGGTATCCTAATTGTCAGACAACGCTCGACACCACTCGTCGTTTCTACGGACACTTGCATGTCTTAAACCTGTTGTTTTTTGCTTAAAGTATAAAAATGGTGCGAAAGGAGAGACTCGAACTCTCACAGGTGTTACCCTACTGGCACCTAAAACCAGCGCGTCTACCAATTCCGCCACTCTCGCTTATTGTTACTAAAAAATGTGGGCCGTGTAGGGATCGAACCTACGACAAACTGATTAAGAGTCAGTCGCTCTACCAACTGAGCTAACGGCCCTATCAAGTATTGAAGCTTAAAATATTACGACTACTTCATTACTTAACTAAACATCGTGGGCCGTGTAGGGATTGAACCTACGACAAACTGATTAAGAGTCAGTCGCTCTACCAACTGAGCTAACGGCCCCATTATGGGTCTGATAATTCTACTAAAAATGTATCCCTTGTTGCAAGGTTTTTTTAGTTATCGCTGATAATCAATTATATTGATTACAGGGATATTTAGTTTTAAACAAGAAACTAGTTTAGTATTTATTTTATTCTTTTGTCAAGTGATGATACTTTTGCATCAATTCATCTTGGCTTTCATCATTATTGGGGTCCTTGGGGATACAGTCCACAGGACAAACCTCTACACATTGTGAAGTTTCATAATGTCCAACACACTCCGTGCAAAGTTTTGGGTCAATTACATAAATATCATCTCCCTGAGTAATTGCACCATTTGGGCATTCAGGTTCGCATACATCGCAGTTAATGCATTCATCAGTAATATAAAGTGCCATGACAGTATCCCTAACTAAAAAATTTAATTGTTAATTTTAGCACATTTTTTTAAAAGTGCTGCACATACAATCGGTGATACAAATTTATCAACCGGGCCACCTAGTGTTGCAATTTCTCGCACTAATGATGACGAAATATAAGTATATTCAGTTGCTGGCGTAAGAAATAGGGTCTCAATCTCAGGGATTAAGGTACGATTCATGCCTGCCAGTTGAAATTCATATTCAAAATCTGATACTGCCCGTAATCCGCGTATAATAATCTGTATATCACTTTCTTTAGCAAATTTAATAAGCAAGCCATCAAAACCACAGACTGTTACATTATTTATGTTTGCCAACACCCTTGTCGCAAGTTCAACACGGTTTTCTAAGGAAAACGCGGGTACTTTTAAGGGATTAGCCGCTACGCCCACTGTAACATGTTCAAACAATTTTGATGCCCGTTTGATAATATCAGTGTGTCCATTGGTAATGGGATCAAATGTACCGGGATAAATCGCTTTTATTTTCATGTATGTCAATTCATGTTGCTTATTAGCCTATCATGTTTATTTATTTCTTTATTTGATGTATATTTGTTCTTTAGAAAACAATATACAACACAAGATAAAATAATACAACAGTTTAAAAAATGAAAAAATTCATTATAACATAAATCCATCTAATTCAATATCATTGATAACTGATAACTGATAACTTTCCATGTGTAACAACAAGAAAAAAGTATACCGTTTTGCTTTATATGGACTATCTGGCTCTGGTAAAACTTGTGTGCTGACTGCCTTAGCTATGCCACGTTATCCGCATCCTTTAGGGTATAGCTGTTTATGGCGAACAATTAATGCAGCAGATGAGGAGAGTAAACCTTATCGTAGTCAAAAATGGATGCAAGAAGCTATTCATAAACTTTCAGAGCAAGAACTTCCCTCAGCAAATCCTACTGGTGAAGATTTTATTTTTGAATATGATTTCACTGCCTCAACTCATCAAACTTTTTGTATTGAGTTGGTGGATTATTCTGGAGAATTGATTAATCCTAATATTAGTCAAAGTGCAGTGGCAAAAAATTTGCGGCAAAAATTCACGGAATTGGATGGGATTTTAGTACTTGCAGATGCTCCTTTTCATGATAAGGTGGTTCATGATCATGCATATTGTGGAAAACAAGCTTATGCAGATTTGTATTCATTAGAACAAGCCTTTAGTTTATTGCGAGATGAAACACAAAAGGGTATGGCTGCATTGGATGTTCCTTTAGCTTTAGTGATCACTAAATGGGATAGGTATAGTGATATTGATTATGCTAATCCTGCTTATGAGCTAAGTAAGTTAGAAGAATTATTTAATTCTAAACCACAAGTGCCTCACAAAGGTTTGAGTGATGTATTGCGTTTTTCTGTCACTAAGGATAATTTTAATGTTTTTCCTGTTAGTGCTTTGGGGACGACAGAATGTGTGCAAGTTGATAATGGAAAATTTGTTGAACGTCCAATACAAGTGAATCCTATTAATGCATTTGGTTTAGAAAATGCCTTTCTTTGGCTGGCACAGCGGCGTGATGCAATTGATTTACAAGAGTTTAAGATGCAAGCTGTCAAAAATTCTAAAAAAATAGGGCTAGAATTATTAAACCGTTTTCCAAAAACATCTCTTGAAGCAAAACAGATCAATACACGTTTACAGGAATATCAAAAAACGAAAAAAAATCGCATGATTTATTTTATGATTAGCATAGTTGTTTTATGCTTTCTGGTGGAGGCGATTATAGATATGAATAATTATCGTCAATATCAATATAGTATCGGTACAAACTCGACACATGAAGAATTAGAAAAGGCTGGAACGTGGTTTAATAAATATATTACTGCTTCTGATTTTCGACATTTGATTTCAAAATTTTTTTTGAAACGAGAAGAAGCCCAATTAAGTTTGACACAGTTACAAGCGCATAGAGATCAATCTTTATGGATTCCTATCGAAAAATCCATGAAGGTGAATTTACAGGCTGCTTTTGTGCCCGCTTTGGAATATTTGAAATATTTTCCTAATGGAAGACATGCACAAGAAGCTTTAGAAATAAAGCTTCAGGCTGAATTACAACAACAACATTGGGTAAATGAAGAAGCTTTAGCTAAACTCAAGAATGCGGTGCAAAAGCCTAATCCCAATCTCAATCAACTCAAAAATTTTTTAAATAGTTTAAATCATTTACCTTTACATCCACAAGCTGAAACTCCAGAGTTACAAACTCAACGTTTAGCACTAGAAAAGCAACTTTTAGAGCAAATATTAGAATTGACTAAAGAAGAAAATTGGGGACAGTTTTGTGAAGATTATGAAAAGAAAATGCAGGCGGGAGATTTTTTGGCGGCAGCGCAATCACTTGAAATTTATCAGTCTGATGCTCGTTTGAATAATCTGAAAACAACGTTTAAAATAGATGTCCTTATCGCAATAGAAGAAGGGGTGATACAAGCATTTAAAGATGATAATTATTCTGAAGCTTATGCATTGGTAAGAGATTATGAGCAATTACCTTCAGAATTACAAACTAATGAAGGTAAAAATAAAATAGCAGCGTTGCAACGTCAAGTGAAAGAAATGCGAGATGAGGATTTGTATCAAGCGGTAAAAAAACATAAAACGGTATTTCAAATGATGCGTTATTTGCAAGAAGCTCCATTGCAAACTATGGCAAAAGAGGTCTCTGCTTATAAGCGGGAATATTTAGATCGTTTAGAACAGAAAACAAAGCAAGAATTCAAATTAAAATTGGTACAAATTCGTTGGGTTAATGTGAATGATTATGATAATGTTGTTAGGGTTTATTTAGACTCTAAACAAGTTATCTATAATCAAAATGTTGATGCAAAACCGAATTTTTCAACTGAACTCATTGGTATTGGTGCCTTCAATGCTAAATATGATGATTTTATAACGATTGAGATTGGTATTATTAATGAGGATATGTTTTTTGATGATGATTATGGTAAGGGTAAAGTGGAAAAGAAACTGTCTGATTTAGTCAATGATTTCAGTATATTACTCGTGAGTCGGGCAGGCGTTCAAACTGGTACTGCTTTTTTCGAAATTTCTGGGTATCCACAAGCACCGGTATTACCAGCATGGCGTAGTGAAAAATAATCATAAATTACTGTTCTGGCGATGCCCTTGGCTTCGCCATCGTTATTTACAAAAAATTTCAAGTTCTGAATAGGCAGGTATACCATATTGTCCCACTGATGTTAATATTGCATTTAGAATCGCTTTTTTTACTAATTCTGTCGTTGCAATGCCAACAAGATTGATATCTGCCTCAATTTCATTTGTCGCTAAGGCAAAAAATGTGTCACCATCATATTGGGTATGTGCTGGTGTGATGACTTGAGCGACACCGATTTGCGCCATTTGCGCGACTTTGGTCATTGATATTTTATTCAATTTTGCATTGGTGATGACAACACCGATGAGGGTATTGGATTGACAATTTGTTGCGGGTTGATGTTCAGTTAGAATATATTTAATGGTATCAATAAAACTGTTTTTTCTTGTTCTTGCGCCTGCAATAATACGATTAGTTTCATAATGTCTGACATCTCCAAAGGTATTGACAACAAGTAGAACGTTGATAATCAATCCACTTGGAAATTGCATACTAGCTGTTCCAAACCCACCACGCATAGCGTGTTGTATGCCACAAACTTTGCCCACAATCGCACCTGTGCCTGCACCTACATTTCCTGTTGCAATTTCTGTCATTGATGCTTGTAAGCAGGCTTGATATCCATCTTCTGCAGTTGGGGCGTAGTCTTGTGCACCGATATTAAAATCATAGATAACGGCTGCTGGAACAATCGGTATTTTTTTTGTGCCCATACCAAATCCATAGCCTTGTTCTTGACAATATTTCATAACCCCATCTGCTGCTGCAAGTCCTAAAGCACTTCCTCCTGTTAATAAGATCGCGTTTACCTTTTCCACGACACAATGGGGAGCTAGGAGAGCGGTTTCTCGTGTACCAGGAGCATTTCCCCGAATATCGACACCGCAAGTTGCACCATTATCACATATCACGACGGTACACCCAGTGGCACAGTCTTGATTGGTAAAATGACCTATACGAATATCGGTGATTTTGATCATTGGAAGGTATGTTCAGATCCTGGAAAAATACCCGTTTTTACGGCTGTGATAAAAGCCTCAATTGCTGCTGCTATTGTTCCTGTTTCTTGCAAAAAATCTTTGGAAAAAGACGGTATTTTACCATGGGTAATGCCTAACATATCATATAAAACCAATACTTGTCCATCACATGCTATTCCTGCACCAATACCTATTGTGGGAATTTCTAATGAGGTTGTTATCTCTGCCGCTAATTTTTCTGGCACACATTCGAGAATTAGTAATGAAGCACCAGCAGCTTGTAAAGCCAAAGCATCATTGCGTAAACATTCAGCTTCATTTTCAACACGTCCTTGTACGCGATATCCACCTAATTGATGGACAGATTGTGGTGTTAAGCCTAAATGGGCGCAAACTGGAATGCCACGTTCCGTCAAGAGTTGTACTGTCTCGACTAACCATGCGCCACCTTCAAGTTTAATCATTTGGGCTTGCCCTTCACGCATAAGACGGGCGGCTGTTTCTAAGGCAGCATGAGGCGTGGCATAGCTCATAAAAGGCATATCGACGATTAACAAAGCTTTTGTGCAAGTGCGATGGACTTGTTGGCAATGGTAAATCATATCATCAACTGTTACTGGCAAGGTACTATCATGTCCTTGAATAACCATACCTAAGGAGTCACCAACGAGTAGGATATCAATCCCTGCCTGATCAAGGATATGAGCAAAACTAGCATCGTAAGCTGTTAAGCAAGTTATCTTTTCAGCTTTTTTTTTGAGTTTACGTAATTGGGTTAATGTCATTAGTTAATCAAAATTTTTAAAATGGTTTTCTTAAAAAATCTAAGATAAATTTATATTTTTGCTCGCTTACTAGATAAAATACAATTTTTTCTGAAACATTCATATATTCATGTACAACCGTATTTCTAAAACCAATTATTTTTTTCCATTGTTTTTGTTCTTCTGAATTTATTATTTTTTCTTGTTCTAATACTTGAAAGACATCATAAGCTGAAACTGGTACGTCTTGAGCTTTTATTTTTAATAAATGTTTTGCTTTTCTAATCGAATTTTCAATGATGACTTGCAAAGAATGAATAATGCCTTGTTTTTCCATTTCAGAAAACGTCTCTGCAATATTCAATCTATCCCTTGCTTCATCTAAAATTTTTTGATGCAGGCGACACATTTTTTCTGTTTCAGCTTGATAAAGCGCGATTTTCATTTTCTAATCTCCAATAAAAATCTTCTTCTAATGCCCAAACTCGCTTCTAAAATCTGTGTAATGCCAATACATCATTGCCTTTTAATACAAGACCTTCTTCTACAATAGATGAACTGAGCGATAAGGATGCGGTTTGTAAATCTACAATATCCACTTTATCTGCATTTATTTTTAATAAATGAGCTAATTGTTGACGTATTTCCTCTTTTTCCACTAGGCGTATCATCACATCATCTGTATTTTCAAACCAAATAGCAAAATCCCAATCGCTTTCAGGTTGATTGTTTCCTTTTGCTCTACTACCAAAAAGTAAAACAAAAATGATGTTTGATTGTTGGTTAAAAAATTGCTCAATAATAATTTTCATAAGTGGGGAAGCTGGCGGAGAGGGCGGGATTCGAACCCGCGTGCCCTATAAAGGACCAACCGATTTCGAATCGGTGCCGTTGTAACCGCTTCGGTACCTCTCCTTTGTGAAAAAGGATACACAGTTGCTATCAAAAAAACAAGCCCTATTTTTAATTTAAGGGATTGTAACCAGGCAATTGTGTAACATCTACATTATCAATCTGTTCTGGGGATAAAAATGGCTTATTTTTTTCGTCAAGTGAGTTCGCATAATGCAAATAAACTTTTTCATGGATAAAGACATCAAATAAATCAGGATCAATATGATTCTCTACTTTCAGTAGCGCTAAAATTCTTAAAGCTTGAGATAAGGTCTTTGGTTTTTGATTATAAGGGCGATCTCGTGCTGTAAGTGCCTCAAAAATATCTACAATTCCCATCAAGCGAGCAGGTATCGACATTTGTTCGCGAGTCAACCCTTTAGGATAACCTTTTCCATCCATACGTTCATGATGCCCGCCTGCATATTCTGGTACATGTTTGAGATATTTTGGATAGGGTAAGGCTTCGAGCATCTTAATTGTCGCTTCAATATGATGATTGATAATTTTACGTTCTTCAGGGGTTAAGGTGCCTTTGGAGATATTGAGATTATAGACTTCATCATGTTCTGATAATAAGTATTCTTCTTTATCAGTGGGCGATTTCCAACGATGTTTGGCAATTTCTCGCACCCGCTCTTGAAGTGTATTAGACATGAATTCTCCTCCAAGATTGCAGCTGCGGATAAATTCACGTTCTTCATTCAAAATTTCCACTTGTTGTTCTAATTTTGCATCTATAGCTTTAAGGTCAACACCTGCTAATTGTTCACGCAGTAAAGCAATTTCTGCATCACGTTTAAGTACTTCAAAACGAGTATCTATTATCTCAATACGATCAAAAATTGTTTCAAGTTTGGTAGATTTTTCAACGATATATTCGGGGGTTGTGATTTTTCCGCAATCATGCAATAAAGCGGAAATTTTTAATTCATAGCGATCTTCTTCTGTCATATTAAAATCTTTAAGAGGACCGATTTGGATATTCGATACTGCATCCGCTAACATCATTGATAATTCTGGAACACGTTGACAATGACCTCCAGTATGTGGTGATTTTTCATCAATGGCAGTGGCTATTAATTTGATAAAGGCTTCAAATAAGTGACGTTGTTCTTCCAATAAGCGTTGATTAACCCATGCCACTGCGGCTTGAGAGGCTAGTGATTCAACTAATTCTTGCACTGAGGGACTAAAAACGGTAATTTCCTGTGTGACTGGATCCAATGCATTGACTAATTGTAAAACACCAATGACATCACCCTCATGATTTTTCATTGGGACAGTTAAAAAGGATTGGGACCGATAAGACATGTCTTGATCAAATTTTCGCACACCAGAAAATTCAAATTCTGTATTGGTATATGCATCTGGAATATTGATAGTCTGATCACAAATCGCAGCACGTACGGCGACCACGCCTAAATTGGGTTGACCATTGTCTTTGTATATTTGTAACGGTGATAAAGTCACCGGTACACCACTGGTTCCTCCACTGTGAATATTCAGGGTATCAGTGAGCATGGTTTCAAATTTTAGCTGATTATCTTCGGTACGGCTGTATAAAGTACCACCATCAGCATTGGCAATATGTTTAGCCTCTTGAAGTATCATTTCCAATAGGCGTGTCCCATTTTTTTCCGCAGATAGGGCAACTCCAATTTGGTTTAATATTTTTAGATGTGATACAAGATCTTGTACATTATTCTGTTCTGGCATCAGGTATCACCTCGTAATTGGGCAGCTTGTAAAGTATTTTCTAATAAAGTAGCTACTGTCATTGGTCCAACACCACCTGGAACAGGTGTTATCCAACTGGCATGTTGTGAAGCCCCCACAAAATCTACATCACCGACTAATTGTCCATTATCAAGTCTATTCATAG
>DAOVTJ010000028.1 GCA_030633165.1 Thiomargarita sp.
CTTTACGTTTAGCTTCTTCCGCAGCAATTTTTAATCTATAGGCGTATTTTTGTAATAGTTGTTCTTCTACTAATTTTTCTGCGATAGCTGTTCTAACCAATTCTGGTAAATCGAGAGAGCGGATAATAATATCATCTACGATAACATATTTTCGACTGGTTTCATCAATTGCGAGACGCAAAATATTATTTAATATTCCTAATTTGTTGGTATAAATATCTTCTGGGTCTAATTTACCAATATTTTTACGTAGTACGGATTCTATTTGTGGAATAACAATTTGATCGACATAATCAGGTCCTACATGTTTATGGAGTAATCCAACCATATCATATTCTGGACGAAAGCGAATAGCTAAGTGTAAGGTAATCGGTAATCCTTGACTTGTTAATACTGATAGTTTATGTTTAACGGTTTGTACTCGCATGTTGTAAATATACATCTTATCCCAAGGCCAAATCAAATGAAAACGCTCTGGGTAAATATAATTTGTTTCGGTACCTGTGGTGAGTAGTCGATATAAAACGCCTGCTTCTCCAGCTCTGACGATGATGAATATGCGCCAAAAGAAGAATATACTAAAAATAAGCGTAATCATAAACATTACTACAAAATAAGGAATTTTATCTTTTAACCAAAGAAAAAATCTTTTGCGACGAGTCATTTTAATCATGTTTTGTTTATTTTTTTGGGAATTTAATTGTAAAATTCGCAATCGTTTCTGGTACTGCCAATACTGGTGTTTGTTTACCTTCACTCAATTTATTCACTCGATTGGAGACATAATTTCCGAGTTTTTGTAAGCTAAGTGCGCCTTTGTGTTTAAAAGCTTCTATTAAAGTTGTGCTAAATAGGCTTTTATTTTTTTCTGTCTGCTGTGCCCCTGCCGTGGAGGTTAATACAATTATACCATTTTCTGGACTACTGAGTTGATTTGCAAAATCATCAATATCTGCAGGTTCAGAATTTGTTGTATAAGCAGAATCTACACAAAGTAATACTTTGCTTTGTATGCCAGCAAAAGCAGTGATAAATGTTTGTGTGGAAATGTGGTTCGTTGTCATGCTCGCATCTGCAGGAAGAAAATGGTAGCCTTCTTTTTTATCTTGTAGGGCATATCCTGTCAAGAATATCATTGTAATATCTTTTGCTTTAGCATTTGTCTTTAGCCAGTTAAAGCCTTCTAAAATTTCTGTAGAAGTAGCATTCTGTAAGTGTTTTGTTTCACTTTCTTTGTAAAATTTATTTATTGCTGCAAAGTTTTCTGTGGCAAAGGGTAATTTTTCAAAGTCTTTATCAAGATAATCACTGATTCCTACGACTAAGATATAAAGCTTTGGGGAAGCTTTGGGCATTGTTTTACCTGTCCAATGTAATTGGATAATTTCAGGCGGTGAAGTACCTGCTTCAGTTTTGGCAATGAGTGCAAGTTCAATTGTACGTGTTGGTAGGTGAAGCTTAATTTCTCTTTGCATTTCCTTGGTGGCAATGGTTTTCCATGGGCGTCCATCTACTAGGATTCGTAGTTCTACAGGAGCGGATTCACCATGAAAACGGTATTGATATTTTAGTGTAACTTCTTCACTCTTGAATTCATCGCCATTTTTTGGCGATAGTAGACGTACTATGGGTGGGAAATCTTTGGGAAATTTTGTGATATTGTCATCATTTTGTTTTAGGGTTTGTGAAGTTTGATAGTAGTGTGTACGTAGACTTCGTAGTGGAAAAAAATCGCTTGCTTCACCGATTTTATTATTAAGATGCCACCCCACGAGGGTATCTGCACCTACTGAGGCTGTATATGCACCACTCGGTGTCCAAGCGATCCAACGATGACGATCACTGTGGGGATAGAGTGCTAAAATTTCGCTACCATCTGCTAATTTATACCAGCGTAAAGTGCCATCATTTAATGCAGCTACAAAAATTTTGTTATTGGTAGCAATATTAATAGCCCATACTATCTCGGGGGCATCTTTTTTCCAAATAATTTTTCCAGTTGTATCGTAATGGTATAGGTAAAAACGTGTTCCTAGTATTAGGGATTTTTCATCTGGAGAAAAGGCGTAACTAAGTGCAGTATCATTTTGACTTAATTCAAGCGTTTTGTCATTTAAGGTTATTTTTTTTGTATTTTTTGTAAATTTAAAGTCTAAATCTTTTATATTCAATAGAGGGGGATATAATTCTGGTAGTTTTGGAGGTATCTCTTCAATTTGTAAAGCTGCTATTGTTAGTCGATCTAATTTGCCTTTAGGGGGTAAATTTACATTTTCCTGAAATTTTTTGAGAGCAGCCCGTGTCTTGGAACCCATAACTCCATCAACTGAACCATGAGAAAATCCTTTTTTTATTAAATATGTTTGTACCTCTGCGACAGTTAATTTCTTTTTAATAATTGGTATTGGGGGGACAATAATTTCTTTTTGGGGGGATAAATGCCCTTCAGTTAAGGAAAAGCGTAAAGTGGTTTGTTGCTCTAATGTATCATGTTCAAATTGTATGATTTGGGCATCTTTGGAGAGTAATAATTTATTTGGAAAAAGTTTATTAAAATAGATCGTTTCTCGAGGATACTTAAAAAGTATGTGCCCTTGTGCATCAAACATACCCAAGCTTGGTGTACTTGCAGCATATAGAGTTTGATTATCTGCGAATGTACGCAAGTCCATCACAGTATTCCAAGTTGCTTGCCATTTCTTTAGCTTTTTTTTCTCATTCCATTGTAAAACATGTTGCATTGCGCCATTTCTATACCCGCCTGCAGCGTATAGTAATTTGCCATCTTGTGACCAAGCTGTTGTGAATAAATCACCAGTACCTTTTTTATCAATATTTGCCCAGTATTGCAGAGATAAATCTTTAGTTCTTAGTACAGCAATACGTGAGGCACCGACAAAACCTACTGCAATCTTTCTGCCATCAGGTGAAAAACGTGCTGCAAATGGGGTATTTTCATTACCAACTTTAATTTTTTTGTATAATTTAATTTTTTTTATGCGCCCTGTATGTATGTATAAACGAATATAGCCATCATAAGCAGTCGTTACCAGCAGTTTTCCATTTGAGCTAAATTCAGTCCAATAGCTATCTCCAGCATATTCAAGATCACGAAAAATTTCTGTCATATTTGAGAGACGCCAAATACGTAAACCACTTTCTCCAGAAAGTGTGGCAGCAAGATATTTGCCATCAGGAGAAAAGTCAAGATGTAAAATGATCTGTCCAATACCTACTAGGCGTTTTATAATTTCTCCAGTAGCTGTGTCAAATATGTAAATATTATGATTACCAAATCCACGATAGTCTCCTTTTGTCCATCCGCCTGTGGCTGCTAAAGTGCCATCTGGAGAGAGAGCTACTGCAAAGAGTTTACCCTCATTGCCAGGGGCAATTGAGGGGCGTAAAATTTTAGTTAAACGTCCTTGGGGCAGTTTCCATAGGCGTACTGTTTTATCGTCTGAAGCTGTTGCTAGTAGATTCCCACTGATATCCATCCGGTTAATCATTTCGGTATGTATCGTTGGGTTGAGACGTAAAAAAATATTTTCTGTTGCAGGGAGATTAAATGAAGAAATTAATAGTAATAAAAAAATTATTTTATGTTGCATTTCTGTTTATGTCTTGTGGCTTGGGTTAGGTGTAAAACCTAACCCAATAAGTAGACTAAAAATTATAAACCAAATTTGTGATTATAGTACTATCTGTCCGCTCGACGCCAAGCACTGGAAGATTATCATATTTCACGGTATAATCTAATGTTATATCAATCGCCTCATTTACTGTAAAGGTTAATCCGACGTTACCATCTGATTCATAGTCATATTCATTCTCAAAATTAACTTCATAGTTCACTTCTGCCCTCATTAAGATGTTTCTCATGAGTGGATAGGAGCCTCGAAAACCAGCTTGGAAGAAATTTTGAGAGTCAGTATCACCACTCTCAATTTCTTTAAAGTTTCTAGCTTGGTAGCCCAATCTAGTGCTGAGTGTTTTGTTACCGTTATCTAAAATCGTGTGTAAATAACCCACTCCTAATTTGGCAAGATAGTCGTAGCCAAGAAACTCATTTTCTAAATAGCTCACTTTACCATACAGTGATGATGTGTCATTGAAGCTATAAATATCCATCAGGCTGGTTAACATATCCTTTTGGATTAGCTGTTCGCTAGCCTTACTTTCATTGCCGTCAATTTTAAAAATCAGTTGATTTGAACTGCTCTTATGTTTTAATTTTACACCATAATTAAAACTTTCTGTGTCAACATTACCTGATAGTTTAGAAAAACCTATATTCAGATTGCCAGAGAAAGGGCTTTCTTTAGCCGCATCTGCTAAAACTTGAACCGATGTTAGGCTAAAGCAACTGAAAATAATGGGATATATGATTTTTTTCATATTATTACCTGTAGGATAAGTGAAATAATAGTGTATTATAATATAATTATAAATGCAAATGGGGGTAATATGTTAGTAGAAACTGGGCTTATACTTAGCTGTTATTTTGGATTTAGAATATTTGAAAAAAAACGAGAGAGATTAAAACATCCTAAAAATGAACTTGTTGTAGAGACTCAAAAAAAGCTTGATTTTAATTTAAAAGTAAGTGGTGCTAATTTAGGGCTAGCGGGAATGAGACAATTTTTTTATCCTCAACTTGCACCATTATTCCTTGGATCTTTCCTTTATAATAATTTGATACTTTATAAACGTACTGAGCAGTCGCTTAAAGATAAAAAATTTAATATTCATGTTTCATCTGCTATTGCGAGTTTGATTGCGATTTCTGCTAATCAGTATTTTGCAACAGCAATAGGTTGTTTTTTTTATCATTTTAGTGAAAAAGTTATCGCAAATACAAAACAAGAATCTGAAAAAGTACTCACCAATGTTTTTGACCAATTACCCCGTATGGTATGGGTTTCTAAGTCAGCCACTGAAATTGAAATTCCTTTGGAAAAAGTTAAGCTTGGTGATACTGTCATCGTTACGACGGGCGAAGTTATTCCAATTGATGGTGTGATTATTGAAGGTATGGCGATAATTGATCAACATGCTTTGACTGGAGAATTTCAACCTACGGAAAAAGAGGAGGGTGCTCAAGTTTTGGCGTCTACTTTAGTTGTTAGTGGCAAAATATGGATTGAAGTTGAAAAGACTGGGAGTGATTCTACGGTTGCTAAAATTAATCAAATTTTAATACATTCGGCTGATTTCAAAAGTCAGGCACAGTTGTGGGGAGAGAAATTGGCAGATGATGTGGCTTTACCTTTTTTTATATTCTCTCTCTTTGCATTGGTTTTATTTGGTCCAATAGTGGGGTTGGTCGTTTTCACAGCTAGTTTTGGTAATAATATTAGAATCATCGCTCCATTAAGCACACTTAATCATGTCAAGTTAGCTTCTCAACAAGGTATTCTTATTAAAGATGGACGTAGTCTTGAGGCTTTAAAGACAGTAGATACGATATTATTTGATAAGACGGGGACTTTAACAGGGGGTGTGCCTGAGGTTGGGGATATTATTTTGTGTGGTGAGTATGGTAGGAATGAGGTGTTGATTTATGCGGCAGTAGCAGAATGTAAGTTAAAACATCCTATTGCTCAAGCTATTTGTAATAAGGCTAAGGATTTGTCTCTCATTTTGCCTGATATTGATGATTCTAAATATCAAATCGGTTATGGCATCACTGCCTATGTTAATCAGCAGGTTGTCCGAGTGGGTAGTGCTCGTTTTATGCGGTTGGAAGGTATTCCGCTACCTACACATTTGAAGAAAATAATGGATAATAGCCAGACTTATGTTATGGTTGCTATTAATCAGCAGCTTATTGGTGTCATTGAAATACGGGCTGTAATACGTCCTGAAATAGAAAAAATTATTAGAGAGTTGCATCAGCATGGTATCAAGCATTTAGCAATTGTCTCTGGGGATCATCAAGCACCGACTAAAGAATTAGCAAAAGAATTGGGTTTGGATGATTATTTTTATGATGTTCTGCCCCAAGATAAGGCTAAAATTGTTGAACAATTGCAAAAACAAGGGCGTTCTGTTGCTTTTGTGGGGGATGGTATTAATGATACAATTGCGATGAAAAGGGCTAATGTATCGATTTCTTTAACTGGTGCATCTACTATTGCTACTGATGTTGCTGATATTATTTTTCTAAATGGTACACTTTCTAATATACCCGTTTTATTTGAGATTTCAAAAGATTTAGAAAAGAATTTACAAACCAGTCTTGGTATAACGTTGCTGCCTATGGCAATTAATTTGAGTGGTGCTTTTGTATTTAATATGGGATATACAACAGCGGTTGTGATGAAAAAGTTGATTATGTTGATGGGAGTGGGTAATGCGATGTTGCCATTAAGGAAACTTGAAAAAATCAAACAAATATAGAGATAAGAAGCGACGCTCTCGCGTCGCGATTAGCTAAGAGATATCCTTATCAAAACACCGCTTAAATTGAGTTGCCCCACACTTAGGGCAAGCGGGAATATAGTCAGGTTTATGGAAATTTAAAGTATGACCACATATTTCACAACATAAAGAACCTAAGCCAATAATCTCTCCACTATTCCATTCATTCGCCAGACGGGCACGTTCTGCTATATTTTCCAACTCAGTGCGGGTTTGATCAACCATTAGGCTAAACATATCTAATAAACTTTGTTCAATTAGCTCTAAATCAAAACGCATCCAATCTGCTAAAGCTTGCTCAGTATTGACGATAAAGTCAGCAGCATCATGCAAATCTCGATGTAAATATTCACCAATATGTTCTGCCTCTTCCCTGGTAAGTTCTTCAAGTATAAGGGCTTTTTCTTTCGCATCCTCAATATGTTGTCCCAAAGTTTTCGTGGTAGAAACTTTTTGTGTTTCCTCAACCCGTTTCATCATTTTATGATAAGCAGGAATGAGATTGTCTTTATTTTCATTATTCATAATGTATTCTCCATGTAATCGTTATATGTTAATATATCAAAAACAGATAGTAATGAAAAGGCAAATATTGTAATTATTCATTCATAAAAGGACAGAAATTATGGCTATTCAATTACAAAAAGGTGGAAATATTTCTCTAAGCAAACAAGCACCAGGCTTGAAAAATATCATTGTTGGCTTGGGATGGGATGCTAGAACAAGTATTGGGGCTGATTTTGATCTTGATGCGGGTGCTTTTATGTTGAATAGCGATGAAAAAGCTATTTCGGATAACCATTTCATATTTTACAATAACCTAAAATCTCCAGATGGCTCAATTCAACATTTAGGTGATAATTTAGATGGTACGGGAGAAGGTGATGATGAAATGATTAAGATTAATTTGGAACAAGTACCTGCTAGCGTGCAAAAAGTGGTTTTCACCGTGACTATTTATGATGCTGAAACGAGAAATCAAAATTTTGGGATGGTTTCAAACGCTTGTATTCGAGTCATGAACCAAAAGATAGAGATTACCCGTTACGATTTGGGGGAGGATTTCAGCATGGAGACTGCGCTGATTTTTGGGGAACTTTATCGCTATAAGGGAGAATGGAAATTTAGAGCAGTTGGACAGGGAATGGCAGGGGGGTTAGCAGGTATTGTTCAACATTATGGTATTGAGGCGGAAGGTAGTAATAATGATCCTGTCAGTCTTGTAATTTAAAATGGAGCATAAAAATGGCAATTTCTCTTTTAAAAGGGGGGAAGATATCTTTAACTAAAGAAGCCCCAGGTTTGAAAAATATCGTTATTGGATTGGGCTGGGATGCCAAATCGGGTAGTGGTTTGTCACGATTTATTGGAATGGGAACAGATTTTGATCTTGATGCAAGTGTTTTTTTACTTGATGAAACGGGCAAAATGCCTACACAAGATCACTTAGTTTATTATGGGAATTTAAAATCACCTGATAAATCTGTGCAACATCAGGGTGATAATTTGACTGGTGAAGGGGATGGTGATGATGAGGTCATTAATGTCAACCTCAAACAATTACCTGCAAATATTCAAAAATTAGTCTTTACAGTGACTATTTATGAAGCGGTTTCCCGTAAACAAAACTTTGGAATGGTCAAAAACGCTTTCATTCGAGTGGTTAATCAGGGAAAGGAAATTGTTCGTTATAATCTCGGTGAAGAATTTAGTCATGAGACGGCAATGAACTTTGGTGAATTGTATATTCACAAGGGGGAATGGAAATTTCAAGCGATTGGACAAGGGCTTGAGGGTGGTTTAGAGGCGTTTCTCAAAATTTATAGCTGATAAAAATTAGCGATGCGCAACTTGCACATCGCATGAAATTAGTGAATTATTGCACGTACCTGTTCCAAATCGAGCTGTGTATCAACAGAAATGGGATGATGGGTAGTGACAAAAGTTAAAATACTTTTGCCCGCTTGCAAAAAACGTAATTGTTCTAATTTTTCAGATTCTTCTAAAGGACTTTTAGGCAATGAGTGATATTCCTCCAATAATTGTCGTCGATAGCCATAAATGCCAATATGTCCGAAAAATGGGGTAGATTTAGACCAATTATTTTCTTCTACATCACGGACATACGGCATCGGGTTACGGGAAAAATAGAGTGCATAACCATCATGTCGACGAACTATTTTTACAATATTTGGATCAAATATTTTTTTACCCTCAATAAGACAAGCAGGTGTCACAATATCAGGTAAAGGATTAGCGTTTTCAAAAACCTTAATCAAGTCATTTATGATCTCTGGTTCTATAAGTGGCTGATCACCTTGAACATTAACAATAATATCGGCATCTAATTGATCTAAAATAGCAACAATCCGCTCCGTGCCAGAAATACAATTTGAGTCCGTCATCCAAACTTTACCTCCCCACCCTTGCACAGCTTTGACAACTTCTTCAGCATCAGTGGCAACATGCACTTCATCAACTTTTGAAGCCTGTAGGCAACGATGATAAACATGCCAAAGCATTGGATGTCCATCAATATCCGCAAGTACCTTATTAGGTAATCGTGTAGAAGCAAGGCGAGCAGGGATAACAACGATAGTTTTTAAATGACTCATGAAATTAAAACCATGCCTCAATTTTCTTCTGATCAGGAATTCCACCAGCATGTACGACTTCACCATCAATCACCACACCTGGTGTAGACATAATCCCATAAGACATAATTTGCGCCATATCCTCAATTTTTTCTAAAGTAATCTCTACTTTTTTGTCTTGGGCGGCTTTTTCAATTCTCGCATACGTCGTTTTACAATTACTGCATCCAGAACCTAATACTTTTATATTTATCATAGATATCCTCCTAAAAAATTAAATGCCCAGCCCACTGAAATAATTGATACTGTCAATATACTCACAAATAATAATAAGCCAGGTAATCGGATCACTTTACGCAAAATTAATAGTTCTGGTAAAGAAATAGCAGCAATACTCATCATTAATGCCAAAGTTGTCCCAATAGCAACCCCTTTGATAAGCATCGCTTCAGCTAAAGGAATAACACCTACCGCATTAGAATATAAAGGGACACCTAAAATCACCGCCATTGGAACAGCTAACAAATTATCTTTATCACTTAAACTTTCAATCCAACTTTCTGGAAAATATCCATGAAACATCGCACCAACGCCCACACCAATTAATACCCATAACCAAATACGCCTGACAATGTCTTGAACTTCACTTTTAGCAAACTCATGTCGTCCGCGTAGAGACGTATCGACAGCAGGTTGTACTATTTGCCCCATTTGAATTTTCCAAACATACGGTTCAACCCATTTTTCAGGATGAAAACGTTCCATTGCAACACCACCGATATAAGCAACTGTTAAACCTGCAATGACGTATAATAACGTTAATTTCCAGCCCAAAATACCCAATAAAAGTACCACAGCGACTTCATTAATCATAGGGCTAGCGATGAGAAAAGAAAAGGTAACACCTAATGGAATACCCGCTTCAACAAAGCCAATAAAAAGTGGTACAGAGGAACAAGAACAAAACGGTGTCACCGCACCTAGAATGATAGCCAGTGTACGAGCTAATGCTTTAGAACGTCCCCGTATATATTCACGTACTTTTTCAGGGCTAAGGAGAGTACGAAATAAGCCCATTATATATATAATAATAATGAGCATAACAAAAATTTTTGCCGTATCCATGACAAAAAAATGTAAAGAGGCACCTAAAGGACTACTAGGTGATAATCCGCCGATTTGATAAATTAACACATTAGCGAGTTGCTCAAACATTAGTATTTTCCTACTAAATTGTGGCGTGCTACATCTTACGTGCCCAAAAAAGGTGCCCTACAAAGATCAAATAGCACGAATTTTAATCACTTGTTCTTCAAATTGCAGTAAAGATGCACTCATTTCTGTCACCCGTTGCTGTTCTTTTGCCACAATTTCAGCAGGCGCACGAGCGGTGAATTTTGGATTTTCCAATTTACCCTGACATTTTGATAATTCTTTTTTAAGCTTATCCATTTCCTTAGTCAGCCGCTTTATTTCAGCTTCTTTATCAATTAATCCCGCCATTGGGATTAAAATACGCAAATTTCCTATTAAAGCGATCGCAGATTCTGGCGCAGTATCATCTACCCATGTCACCGTATCCAAACGAGCGAGACTAATGATAATACTATTATAATTTTGCCATTTTTGCTGATCTGCAGTATTTCCATTTTGTAATAAAACAGGTAAAAGTTTACTAGGCACAATATTCATCTCAGCACGAATCCGTCGGATACCTAAGATAAATTGTTTTACCCAATCAATATCTTGCTCTGTTTGAATATCTATTTTTTCAATTTGGGGCTGAGGATAGGGTTGTAGCATAATCGTTTCACCGCCGCCTGCTACCCGTTGCCAAAGTTCTTCCGTAATAAAAGGAATAATCGGATGCAATAAACGTAACAAGGTTTCAAGAACACGCACTAAAGTCCGACGTGTGCCCCGTTGTGCCGCTTCACTGCCTTCTTGTAACACAGGTTTTGAAAATTCTAAATACCAATCACAATATTCATTCCACGTAAATTCATATAAAATTTGTGCTGCTAAATCAAAACGATACGTTTTAAAATGTTGATGAACTTGTTTTTCAAGCTGTTGCAAAAGTGAAATAATCCATTTATCTGTAGAAGATAAAATCACTTCTCCTTCAATTTCCTTGCCTTCAATATTCATTAAGACATAACGGCTAGCATTCCATAATTTATTACAAAAATTACGATAACCTTCTATTCGCCCTAAATCAAAACTAATATCACGTCCTGTTGAAGCTAAAGCGGCAAAGGTAAAACGCAACGCATCTGTACCAAAAGCAGGAATACCTTGGGGAAAATGCTGACGGGTCGATTTCTCAATCTTTTCAGCCATCTTCGGTTGCATTAATCCCTTTGTCCGTTTAGCCACTAAAGCTTCTAATTCAATACTATCTATTAAATCCAAAGGATCAAGCACATTACCTTTAGATTTTGACATTTTTTGACCATCAGAATCCCGAATTAAGCCATGAATATAAACTTCATGAAACGGCACATCTCCCATAAATTTCAAGCCCATCATAATCATACGAGCGACCCAAAAGAAAATAATATCAAATCCAGTCACAAGTACGCTGGTTGGGTAGAAAGTTTTGAGACGTTCGGTATTTTCAGGCCATCCTAATGTTGAAAAAGGCCATAAAGCGGATGAAAACCATGTATCTAACACATCATCATCTTGCTTTAAAGTGATAGTTTCTGAAAGTTTGTATTTTTCGCGCACTTCAGCTTCAGAACGACCCACATAAATTTCTCCTTTATCATCATACCAAGCTGGAATACGGTGTCCCCACCAAATTTGACGACTGATACACCAATCTTGAATATTATGCATCCATTCAAAATAGGTCTTTTTCCAATTATCAGGAATAAATTTAATCTGTCCGTCTTCAACCGCTTTGATAGCAGGTTCTGCCAAAGGCGCAACTTTCACAAACCATTGATCTGTCAAAAAGGGCTCAATCACCGAATGACTCCGATCACCGCGTGGAATCATTAATTTATGAGGCTTAATTTCTACCAAAAAACCAGCGGTGTCTAAATCCGCCACAATTTTTTTACGTGCCTCAAAACGATCCATACCCTGATAGGCAGCAGGCGCATTTTCATTGAGTTTAGCATCAATCGTAAAAATATTAATTAAAGGCAAATCATGGCGTTGCCCAACTTCATAATCATTAAAATCATGGGCAGGTGTAATTTTCACACAACCTGAACCAAATTCAGGATCCACATGCTCATCAGCAACCACTGGAATTGTGCGTTCCGTTAGAGGCAAACTGATGTATTTACCAATAAGATGTTGATAACGTTCATCTTTTGGATGCACAGCAACGGCTGTATCACCAAACATAGTTTCAGGACGTGTGGTGGCTACCACTAAATCACCGCTACCATCAGTCAAAGGGTAACGCAAATGCCACATAAAGCCATTTTCTTCTTGAGAGAGCACTTCTAAATCAGATACTGCCGTATGTAAAATGGGATCCCAATTTACCAAGCGTTTACCCCGATAAATTAACCCTTCATCATACAAACGTACAAAAACTTCACGTACAGATTGAGAAAGCCCTTCATCCATAGTAAAACGTTCATTTTCCCAATCCAATGACGCACCCATGCGCCGCAATTGTTGCGTAATCTGTCCACCAGAATGGGCTTTCCATTCCCAAACTTTCTCAATAAAGGCATCACGTCCTAAATCATGACGTGTTTTACCTTCAGCCGCCAATTGCCGTTCAACAACCATTTGCGTTGCAATTCCCGCATGATCTGAACCTGCTTGCCATAATGTATTATCACCATTCATACGGTGATAACGTGTTAAAATATCCATCAACGTATCTTGAAACGCATGCCCCATGTGCAATGTTCCTGTCACATTAGGCGGTGGAATCATAATACAATAAGGCATATTCGTACTGTTGGGCGTAAAATAGCCCTTTTCTTCCCACGTGTTGTACCATTGTTCTTCAATAGCGTGTGGGCTATATGTTTTTTCCATTTTTTGCTAAAATTCCCAGAGTGTGAGGGAGATTATAGCAAATAAACATTTTTTTGACATGGAAACGATAACACCATGATTTTTCAATACTATCCAGATACAGATATGCTTTATCTCGAACTGGCGAATGGCGTGAGCACAGAATCTGAAGATGTTGCACCCAATATTGTGCTCAACTTTGATGATACTCATCAAGTCATTGGTATAAAGTTTGATAATGCGAGTAAATTTATTGATTTATCCAGATTAGAACTGTCTGCTTTACCGCTTGCAGATTTGCTCTTTAGTAAAGCACTCCCTAACGTACGTCATGAAGAACCGCTACGAAAAATAGAAAATAGGCGAACTAAAATTGCCTCTGAAGATCATTTCTTTCATTTTGAGTTTATCACTGTCAATGCGCAGGGAACCCTTGTCAACCAAGAACGCAAACAAGCACGATATCAAACAGAAGATTTGGGTAATGGTGTGATTTTGGATATGGTTTACATTCCAGGCGGAACATTTATCATGGGATCAAAAGAATTTTCAGATGAACAACCTCAACACACCGTAACAATTAAGCCATTTTATATGAGTAAATATCCCATTACTCAGGTACAGTGGCAAACGGTGATGGGAAATAATCCATCCCATTTCAACAGTTTTTTTAAAGGCGCAAGAAAACGTCCAGTAGAATGTGTTTTATGGGATGATGCTGTCGACTTTTGTCAACGGCTTTCTGATCTGACAGGTAATTCGTATAGTTTGCCCAGTGAGGCAGAATGGGAATATGCTTGTCGGGCGGGGACGACGACAGCCTATCACTATGGAGATATCATAAGTAGTGAAGTAGCTAAATATGGCGGTGAATCTAATAATACTGGACCAAAGGGTGATCATCGCAAAGGAACATCAGATGTGGGTATATTCTCGCCGAATGCCTTTGGATTGTATGATATGCATGGCAATGTTTGGGAATGGTGTGCTGATCCTTGGCATGATAATTACGAAGGGGCGCCTACTGATGGTAGTGTTTGGGAAGAGGACGGTGAACCATTACACCGTTTATTACGTGGCGGTTCATGGAATAGTTATTTGGGAGATTGTCGTAGTGCTTATCGTGATAAACGTTCGACAATTAGTCAAGATCTCAATGTGGGCTTACGTCTAGTATTAGAAGGAACAGCGTGGACTTAAAAAAATGTACCTGATGGGATTTGATTATGGCAGTAAACGTATTGGGATTGCTGTGGGACAAACGATCACCTCTACCGCACAGCCTTTAACAACTATTTTGGTTAAGAATCTACAAATTGATTGGGAAAGTATCACTACCGTAATTCAGGAATGGCAACCAGAAGCCCTTGTGGTAGGATTACCCTTACGATTTGATGGTTCGGATAGCGAAACCACCCTAGCAGCACGTCGTTTCAGTCGGCAATTAAATGGACGTTATCATTTACCCGTTCATACCATTGATGAAACTTTATCTTCAGTGGCTGCGGCTGAAAAAATACCTGTAAAAAAGCAGAAGAAAAATTTAGATGCGATGGCGGCTCAAATTATTTTGGAAACTTGGCTTATGGAAGTAAATATTCACTAATGTCTATAAATCAGATTGATATGTTACTCAATAGCATGGCGAGCTATTTGAAAAATAAATTGAAATTTCAACAACGTGATGCTGTATTGATGATAGGTATACATACTGGCGGTGTTTGGGTAGCAGAGCGTTTACATGCAATGTTGGAATTATCAGAACCTTTAGGGCAATTAAATATCGCCTTTTATCGTGATGATTTTAGCCGTATTGGTTTACATCCTCATGTTAAACCGTCTTCATTACCTTTTGAAGTAGATAATCGCCACATCATTTTAGTTGATGATGTTTTACATACTGGACGCACCATACGGGCTGCACTTAATGAGATTTTTGATTATGGTCGTCCTGCTAGTGTTACTCTTGCTGTTTTAGTGGAACGTAATGGGCGAGAACTCCCCATTCAACCCGATGTTATTGGCTGTTCACTTTGTTTGGACAGTGGTAAACAGATCAAACTTTGTGGACCAGAACCGTTATATTTAGACTATAAAAATACCAGATGAATGCTATTCAATTAGACAAAGAAGGGCATCTTAAACATTTCATAGGTATTGAAGGTTTAAAACGCGCCTTGCTTATTGAGATTTTAGATACAGCGACCTCTTTTATCAGTGTCGGTGAAAAAGCGGTCAAGAAAGCGCCAATACTTCGGGGAAAAACGATAATTAACTTATTTTTTGAACCTAGTACTCGAACCCGCACCACTTTTGAATTAGCCTCTAAACGTCTTTCAGCAGATGTTTTGAATTTTAATATTAATACCTCGTCAAGCAGCAAAGGTGAAAATCTCATTGATATGTTGCGTAATTTAGAAGCAATGCATTGCGATATGTTTATTGTTCGTCACAATGCTGCTGGTGCTGCACATTTTATCGCACAACATGTTGCGCCAAATATCAGCATCATTAATGCGGGTGATGGACAACATGAACATCCCACTCAAGCTATGTTGGATATGTATACAATCCGCCAACATAAAGGTGATTTTGCACCGTTACGCGTCGCGCTTGTCGGTGATATCCAACATTCACGAGTTGCCCGTTCCAATATTTATGCTTTACAAACTTTAGGTGTTTCAGAACTGCGCGTTGTTGGACCAAAAACTTTGATTCCCAAAGGCATAGAAAAATTTGGCGTCAAAGTATTTAACGATTTAAAAACAGGATTACGTGATGTTGATGTCATCATTATGTTACGTTTACAGCGTGAACGTATGCGAGGTGCCTTATTGCCCAGTGCGCATGAATATTTTCACTATTACGGATTAACCCAAGAAGTGTTAAAAGTAGCTCATCCAGAAGCGATAGTTATGCATCCTGGACCAATCAATCGTGGCGTAGAAATTGAATCTAAAGTTGCAGATGGCAAACGTTCTGTTATCTTAGAACAAGTTAGCAATGGTATCGCAATACGAATGGCGGTGATGGCAATGACATTAGGGACGCAGAGGGAAACATATTAATGGCAACGCTTAGTATACTTGGGGGACGGGTAATCGATCCTGCTTCAAATTTCGATTTAGTCAGTGATTTGCATATTGCTGAGGGTAAAATCTTTGCCATTGGAACGGCAACTGATTTTATAGCTGAACAAGAGATTGATGCGACAGATAAAATTATTTGCCCTGGTTTAGTTGATTTAAGTGTACGTTTACGGGAACCAGGGGCAGAGCATAAAGGGACAATTTTGAGTGAAACTCGCGCAGCTGCGGAAAATGGGATAACAACAATTTGCTGTCCACCTGATACTAATCCTGTTATAGATACACCAGCAGTGGCGAATCTCTTACAACATCGTGCGGTGGCAGCAGGTATGGCAAGAGTATTACCCTTAGCTGCTTTGACTCAAGGCTTAAAAGGTGAACATTTA